>CAJXGK010000075.1 GCA_913053815.1 uncultured Rhodanobacteraceae bacterium | reverse complement strand
CTTTGGAGGAGCCCAAGCCCACCACTGCTAAGCCACGAAATGACTGACCGATTATTGCCGTTGGCTTGAAGGTCGCTGCCCAGTTGCAGATTTTAAGCGAGTCATGGACCTGTCCAAGCTGCGCTTAGGGATTTATTCGGCGTCCCTTTAATGTTGGCAATGTGGGCAATAGTAGCTGGCTCGTTGGCCGAGCCGGCGCTGGCGTATGGGGGCGCCGCAGTGGTGGCAGGCTTGTCCTTGACGATCGTAAACAGATAAGTCCTGGTAAAAATAACCCGGTTGGCCGTCCGGCTGGTGAAAGTCACGCAGCGTGGTACCACCGCGACGAATGGCCTGGCGGAGAGTGTCCCGTACGGCGGCGGCGAGTCGCGCGTAGCGCATGCAGGAGATTCTTCCGGCGGCACGGGCGGGATCAATACCGGCGGTGAACAAGGATTCACTGGCATAGATATTGCCCACACCGACAACATTACGCTGATCCATCAAGAAGACCTTGACAGCGACTTTGCGTCCGCGTGAGCGTTGCCAAAGCCGCTCACCGGTAAAAGCTTCTGAGAGCGGCTCCGGCCCCAGCTTGGCTAGCAGTGGGTGAATCTGTCCCGGAGCTTGCCACAGCAGGCAGCCGAAACGGCGGGGGTCGGAATAACGCAGTACCCAGCCGTTCTCGAGTCGCAGATCCCAATGGTCGTGGGGTCCGGGTTCGCCGGGAGCCGCCAGGATGCGCAGCCTACCGGTCATGCCGAGGTGGATCAGAGCGCTACCGTGGGAGGTAGTAAGAAGCAGATATTTGGCGCGTCGGTCTAGGCATTCGATACGCTCATTGGCGAGGCGCTCGGGAAGTTGCCGGGGAATCGGCCAGCGCAGATCGTGACGGCGCAGGATCAGGGCCCGGATTTGCTGGCCTAGCAGGTGAGGCAGCAGGCCCAGGCGAGTGGTTTCAACTTCGGGCAGTTCAGGCATGGAATGCTTCCACAAGTTTGCAGCCTGTTAATGGGGGGCTGTTACCGCAGTGCTGGATGATGGTGCCGGAGTGGCCGTAGTCACGCCGAGATAGGGCGTATAGCGGTCGGCCACCATGGCGATACGCCCGTTCGGGAGCAGCAGGTAACGTTCCGGGCTGAGAACGGCCAGGTGGCCGAAGCCAAGCCGCACGCCGTTGAGCTGTAGAGTGGCAAAGGGGGGCTGCAAGCCGAACTTTTCGAGGTTGCGGCCTGTGGGCAACCAGCGCAGCACTTGGGCATCGGCGATGGCCGCCAAGGCCTCCAGGCGGGCGTCATCGGCACGCTGGGGAGGACTGTGTTGCGTCCACCAATGACCATCCCGGTGGAAAAAGTGCTGTGGGGGGCGGGCGTTCAGGTGGATGGCGATACGGGTGACGGCATGGGCTGAAAAGGGCAATAGCTGAGTGGCGGCAGTCTGCTGTTGGGCATGCCGGTGCTGCACCACGACTCCCAGCAACAGGCTGGCAACGATGGCGCCTAGCCACAGACGGGCACGCAGACGGCGTTGCATCTCAGTGGCGTCTCCGGCGCCAGGCCAGGATGCTACCCAAGCCGGCCAGCGATAACGGCAGGAGCAAAAGAAAGAGCAGAGCCTCGAGGTTCAGACCGGTTTGGCCCAGGGCCAGATGCCGGTCCGGAGCGCTGCGCGGGGGTAAGCGTACTAATCGGTCATCATGCAATAACCAGTTGAAGATACGTTGACCCAAGGCCTGATTGCCACCGTTACCAAGAAAGGTGTTGGATAGAAAATCGCCATCACCCATCACTACCACACGTTGCTGAGTTCGCTGATGCGGACGGGAGCGGAACAGGATATAGCCAAAATCAAGGGGTCCGCGTAGGTTGCCCTGGGCGGTATTGAATGCGGCAGGCGGCCCCGTTCCGAGGGACGTACTGTAACTTTGCGTTGACGATTGCAACAAGGTTTCAATGGTCCAGCCGTTGCGGGTGGTGTGGGCCAGCGGTACCACCCCCGGGAACAGGGTGTTCATGGCGAAGCCGTAGGTGATCGGGTTGGCCGGGTATCTGCTTGTCACCAGTATGCGTGGATTATGCACCTGCATGGCGGTTCCGCTTGGATCAATGATTTCTCCGGGCAAGCGGGTTAGGCCGAGGACTTGCCAAAGAGGGCTAAGGCCCAGCGAACTGTGGCCAGGATCGGTAAGCCAGAGCAGATTGCCACCATTTTGAACCCACCGCACCAGGGCGGCTACGGCACCGGGCGACAGTTGCGCCAGAGGACTGGCTAGTACCACCAGGCTGGCATTTTTCGGCACCCCGGCGACTTGGCTGAAATTCAGTGGCAATGCCATCACCCCTTGGGCGGACAGAGTGGCCATGAAGGTACCCAGATCGGCATCGGCCTTGCCGTACGGGGCGCGTTCCCCATCGCCGGTGACGAAGGCCACGTGGCGTTGTCCGCCACGGAGTAGCGCAGCCAAGGCATCGGTGAAGCTTTGCTCGGTCAGTTGGCTGAGGCGCTGTTGTCGGCCGTGGTATTGAATCACCAGCTCGCCGTCCACACTAATATGAGCGGCACGCACCTTTCCCGGATACTCGGCAGGATCGACAAAGCGCAGAACCAGGTCGGGTTTGTAGCGCTGGTAACGGGCGATAAAACTGCGTATGGCGGGGCGCAGGCCTCGGCCGGGACTGGCATAGCTGGTGACTTCGAGCGGACCGTTCAAGGTCTTGAGAAGGGCCCGACTCTGGGGTGCCAGGCTGGCCCGGGCATACGCGGTCCAGTCGAAAGTAGCGCTGTAACGGGTGGACAGATAGGCCACGGCCGCGGCACCCAACAACAGCAGCACGGCGAACAATAGGCTGTCCAGATGCCGGCGCATCAGCCCAGCTTCCGTTCGTTGCCGAGCCGATGCACGGCAAAGCTCAAAGCCAGTCCGATCAATAGAAGAAAGTAGACCAGATCACGGGTATCGACCCATCCGCGCAGCAGCGGGCGAAGATGGGTGGGCAGGGTAAGGTAGTGCAATACCGGACTGGCCGTAGCAAGGTCACTGCCCGCCAGTGAACCGGCCCAGAGCAGCAAGCTCAGGATCAGTGCCCCGGTGGCCGCCAATGCAGGCTGGGCCGTGGCGGCCGAGCAGGCCACAGCCAGAGCTAGCAGAGTGGCCAACAGCAGAGCGATACCGAGGCTGGCGGCAGCAAGTTTGCCCCAGTCGAGGGCCGTAGCTGGGGCCAGTGACAGCGGCATCGCCAGCACCAGCAGCAGCATGATGCCCATCCAGGTCAGCAGTGCCAGGTATTTACCCAATACGATCCCGGAAGCTCCGGTGCCGGCCGCAAAGAGCATCGATAAAGTGCCGTTACGACGTTCTCCAGCCAGGCTGGACATGGCCAGCAGCGGGGCCAGCAGCAAGGCAATCTGGGCGAATTGGGCCAATAAAGGCACGGCCACCAGGTCGGTGAAGCCCGGTGCCCCCGGCAAGGCAGCAAGGCGTGGTTCGAGCTTGAGAAAGCCGCTCAGGCCGATGATAAAGTTCCAGGCTAGCCAGGCCAAAGTCGCGGCAGTCAGCCACCAGACCATCGGCCGTACGGCCAGGCGACGGAATTCGATACGGGCAACGGTCAGCGTTTCCATGTTGTCATCTCAGGCGACCGCCCGGCGGCTGGCAATATCGAGAAACAGGCGCGCCAAGGGAGGCGAGGCCGGCTCGATACGTACCGGTGGCAAGCCTGCGGCGACTAGGGCTCGGGTCAGGGCGGCGACCTGGGTCGGATCCTCAAGCACGATGCGTACCTGCAAGGGATCTTCCGCCTCCGCTTCGCGAACCCCTTGCAGAGTTTTCAAGTAAGTCACATCGACCGGTATGGCAAAGCCGATGCGCAGGGCTTGCGGGGTCGCTGCAACGGCTGCATCATGCTGCAGACGGCCTTCGTGGAGGATCGCCACGCGGGTACACACGGCGGTCACTTCGCTGAGTAGGTGCGTGGACAGTACGATGCCGACACCGGCGGCAGCACGTTCACGCAACAAGTTCCGCAACATTTCGGCTTGCAACGGGTCCAGTCCATTGCTGGGTTCGTCGAGAATCAGCAGAGGTGGTTCGTGCAGCAGGGCACAGGCCAGTCCAACCCGTTGACGTTGGCCTAGGGATAGCTGTCCGCATAGTCGTGTCTCAACATCGTTGAGATGCAGAGTATCGAGCAGTTGGCGGCTGCGTTGGGTACGCCGGCGTAAATTCAGGCCACGCAGTTGCCCACTGGCATGTAATTGCTCGGTTACGCTGAGTTCGTTCCATAATGGGGCGTGCTCGGGAAGATAACCCAAGGTCTGGCGTGGCTGGCCGGGCACTTCAGCCAGATTTCTGCCCTGCACGGTGATCTGGCCCCGGTCTGCAGCCAGGGCCCCCGCCATCATCATCAGGGTGGTGGACTTGCCGGCACCATTGACGCCGAGTAATCCCAACACTTCCCCTGCTTGCAAGCTGAGCGAGACCCCCTGCACCACATCATGCCCGCCGCGACGGCGGTACACCTTGTTAAGCTGTAGAAGAGCGTGTGGCACAGATGAATGCATATCGAAGCAAATGGTCCCAGTTCATGACGCCCTACCACACGTAGGGGTGTGTTCACCTCGGCAATGAGGAGGGCAGGGCTGTAGTAAAGTGCCATGCGTAGAGTAGTGCTTTTGGATATTTTGATGTTCGATTCGCCGGTCTCTTTTGTCAGCGGAGGCCTGATCCTGGTCAGCCTATTGGGTATGTCCATATTATTTTAATCGTCACCCCACCGACGATTTTTACCGTGACTTTATATCGGCATCGCAGCCAGGCCCACCGTGGCGTGGATTTGTATCGGAGCCTGTCGGACTTGGGAAGAATCGACTACGGCGGTGGAAAATCGGTCCATTCTTTCGCTCTTTATTGTTAAATAGAACCCCCATTCGCCTCAAAATATCAAAAAACGGTCCTCAATTTTTCATCCGTCTTGCTACGACCCTCCAAGTCCGACAAGCACCTAGCGCACTTCTTGCTTCTCCAAGTGGCCTGACTACCGTCATCAGTCGGGAGCTTGGAATCAATAATCAGGCAGGATGCAGCATAATCTAGCGCTGCGAGCGGAGAGAACCGCCGCCCCGGTGACCTTGGGCAGACCTGACTCCAGCCACCAATGCTGAGTTTTGGCATCCCAATGCCAGACTTGCCGGTCAACGATATGCCGCACAGTCTGGGTATTGCGATTGATCAAACCAATCTCCACGACTTGGCGGTAATCATCAGGACCGCTTGCTGGCAAGCTGGACTGAACCGCATAACTGCTCACCCGTAATTGTGCATAACGGTCAAGAGCCAGCTGGCTGAGGGGATTCTTTTTACGCACGGCCGGATCGACAAATATTAGACCACTGGCGATGTGATCCCAACGTAAGGCACTGGCATACGCACTGAGCGTGTTTTGTAATCGGTTGGCACGGCGATCAGTGGCGCAACCGGCCAGCAGCAGGGTCAGCAAGACAATAACGACCGAGGCGCGACGCATGCTTCAACTCCTAAGGCGACGTAAGGCTACATAGCGCGCCGACATGGTAGCTACAATACCATCCTCAGTACGCAGATCGACTGCCAGCGTCGCCCGTGCCTTGCCGCGTGCTGCCAGCATGGTGAAAAACCTGCCCCAGCTTTCCTCCTCGACCAGAACCGCCTCAGCATGGAAATCGCTCCAGGCGGGGCGCCGATAGTCGACTGTGGACGATTGCACATAGACATCGCAAAGCTGCTCCTGATCCTGCAATTTGATCACCACCAAGCCCCAGCCACACAAGGTCATCAACGACACCATGCTGCCGCCAAAAGCACAGCCCTTATCGTTGCGGTTGGGATGCAGTGGGGCATGTAGACTCAGGCAGTCCCGCTCAAAACTACCGCCTTGCACCTGCATGCAATCAGTCAGAGGAATTTCTTCGCGTATTAGCCGGGCCAACTTCACCGCACTATTTTCAGTCATAGTCGTGGTCATGGCCAACCAGTCTGCCTAGCAGCGCCTCGGCAAGCAAGTATCGTGCTGAAAACTGCCTACTGGGGCTGGATTTCGGCATACTCTGTCCATGGCCCAGCTATCCACCCATTGCCCGTTGCTCGATACCCAGGTCATCGTGACCCGGGCTGGCCACGCTGCAGGCATCCTGTCGCGACAGCTTCGACGCCTCGGAGCGGAGGTGCTGCCGCTAGCGGGATACCGACTGGTTCCCGCCGCTAAGTCGGCCGTCGTACACCAGCAACTGGCCGTCGCATTACGTGCCGATGTGTGTATTTTCAGCAGCCCTGCTGCCGTCACCTTTGCGGCCCGCAGCGCAGTACTGCAGCCCGGGCCGAGCCGCTGCGTAGTAGCCCTGGGCCAGGCTACCGCGCGCACCTTACGGCGTCATGGTGTCCGGCAAGTAGTGACCCCGGCCCGCCAGGACAGTGAAGGGGTATTGGCTCTGCCGGAGCTGGCCTTGTTACGTGGTCATACGGTGGCCATCGTCGGTGCTCCGGGCGGACGCGGCCTGTTGCAACAAGCCCTTAGACAACAAGGTGCCAAGTTGCTTGAAGCCTGGGTCTACGCCCGTATTGACCCCCGAATCAAGGCCGGGCAACGCGGCGCCTTACGTGCCCTGTGCCAACCCTGTTACGCGTTGCTGTCTAGTGTCGAATCGATACAGCGTCTGCAAGCTGTGCTAGGCCCGAAAGATTTCAGCCACCTTCGTAAAGCCATCGCCATCGCCAGCAGTGCTCGGGTGGCTGACGCGGCTTGCCAGGCCGGTTTCAGCCCCCCCTATCTTGCCACCTCCGCACTCGCCAAAGACCTGCTAACGGCCCTTCTCCAGGTCCACATCCAAGCCACCCGCAAGTGACTCCGCCCGACTTACGGCATTAAGCCAGATGAAACGGCAACGCATCCAGATCCACATTGCCACCGCTGAGCACCAAGCCCACCCGCCGAGCTTGGAAATATTCGCGATAGCGCAGCACGGCCGCCAGCACGGTGGCACTGGATGGCTCGATCACCTGCTTCAGTTCCATCCACAGCAGGCGCATGGCCTGCAGGGTTTCAGCATCGGTTACCGTCAGTGCTTGGGCACCATAGGCGTGCAGAATTTTGAAATTGGGCGCCCCCAGCGTGGCCCGCAAACCGTCGCATACGGTTTCGGGCTGGATATCGAGCACCCGTTCGCCGCGCTGCAATGACAGAGCCGTATCAGCGGCTCCGCTGGGTTCGGCCAAGTACAATTTCAGTCCCGGCCGCAATGCCGCGGCCACTATGGCGGCACCGGCGGCCAGGCCACCGCCACCCACCGGCACCACCAGAGCCTCAATATCCGGCATCTGCTGCAACAATTCCAAGGTCACCGTACCCTGACCGGCAATCACCGCAGGATCGGCATAAGGATGGATCAGGTGCGCACCGGTCTGCCCAAGTAGTTCCGCAACCATGGCCTCACGCGCAGCCAGACTGGGGGCGCAGCGATGAATCACCGCGCCGGCCGCCTCAATCCGGGCCAGCTTGGCCCGAATCGCCCCCTCCGGTACCACGATATGTGCAGTAACGCCATAATCGGCGGCGGCCAGGGCCACAGCGAGACCGTGATTACCGGAAGAGTGGGTGATTACTCCGTGCTCGAGACTTGCTGGATCCAATGACCCCAGTGCATTGCACGCGCCACGTAATTTAAAAGCACCACCGCGTTGCAGATGCTCGGCTTTGAACTCGAGCTGTGCCCCGGTACGTTCATTCAGACTGGTTTCGTACAAGACCGGCGTCACTCGTACATAGGTGGCTATTCTGGCCGCCGCCTCGCGCACTGCCCCTAGCGTCAATGCCGCTGGGGTAGAGTTATCTGTATCAGGATAGGGCATGTTGGTGGGAACCTCTAAAAGTGCTATTGCGCGAACCGAATACGGTGT
>CAJXGK010000074.1 GCA_913053815.1 uncultured Rhodanobacteraceae bacterium | reverse complement strand
CCCATCATCCGGACCCGACGGTGGAAGCCAACCTGCAACAGCTTAAAGACGCGGTCAAAAACGAAAAATGCGATCTGGGTTTTGCCTTCGATGGTGATGGAGATCGACTCGGCGTGGTCACTCGGGCGGGTGAGATCATTTATCCAGATCGCTTGTTAATGCTGTTCGCCACCGACGTACTTAGTCGTGATCCGGGGGCAACAATTATCTACGATGTCAAATGTACCGGGCATCTGCAGCCGGCGATTTTGCGCAGTGGCGGAGTGCCGCTGATGTGGCGTACCGGCCATTCCCTGATTAAGGCCAAGATGCGCGAAACCAAGGCTGCTTTGGCAGGGGAGATGAGCGGGCATTTCTTTTTCAGCGAGCGTTGGTATGGTTTCGATGACGGACTGTATGCAGCGGCACGGCTGTTAGAAATTCTGGCTGCCGATGCCGAGGGGCGTACTCCTGAGCAGATTTTGGAAGCGTTACCCAAAGGGGCTTCGACACCGGAATTGAAGATCGTCATGGAAGAAGGTGAACATTATGCGTTGATTGAAAAATTTGTAGCTCAAGCACGCTTTCCTGATGCCCATGTGACCACTCTGGATGGCGTTCGCGCCGACTGGTCGGATGGTTTTGGCTTGGTGCGGGCCTCCAATACCACGCCGGTACTGGTGTTGCGTTTCGCTGCCGATGACAGTGCTGCATTGGAACGCATCAAGAAGGTTTTCCGAGTACAACTGCGGGCGATTGCACCCGAGTTGAAATTACCATTTTGATAGATTGAAGTGGGCCCTAATAGCCCAGGGAGGTCCACTCATTCAGGCCGCCAAATAGGTCTTAAGGCCTACGGTGGGGCGCTTGATGCGGGGCGCGTAGTTGCTGATAGTGTCGCAACTGGGCTTGGTTGTCTCTGAGTATGGCCGTGCGTCTGGAGCGGTAATAGCCTAGTACGTTGCGCTGTTTGACAACCACTTCGCGTTGCTTGTTGAGAGCCTTGCGCAGATAGCTTGGTACCGATTTCTTAGCATGCTGTATGTCTGCTGCACGTTGCAGCAGATTGGCGAGAGTGGATTCCTGGCTGTGCAGGTCGATTTGAGTAGAAAGAATGGTTTGATCGAGGTTGGTGACCCGGGTCAGGAGTGCTGCATTGAGGTCTTTTTCGGTTGGATAAGCGGCTAGTAATTGCTGATTCTGGGCCTGCAGTTTGCGGATGCGAGCGGCCCGTTCGGTACGCCGCCGAGCGGTGGCCTGGGCGGCTTTGCGCTCCTCAGCGGTGAGCGGTCGGGCGACTTTATGTATAACGAGCCCCTGGCTGCTGAGAAGCACATAGCCATTCTGCATTGCCTGCTGGGTCAGATGGTCGCTGAAATGAACCTGGCCATGAGCATCGCGCCAACGGTATTGCTGGGGTGGACTGAGAGCGTACGCCGGTAGGGTCAGCAGCAGCAAGCAGGTTGCCAGAAAAAGAAAAGGCTTGTGCATGGCCATCTCCGGTAAGTGTTCAGTATAGCGCTCAATTGATGCCGTACTTGGCTCGGTAGGCCTGCATTTGAAGGGAGACCTGCTCCAGTCCTGGTTGTTCACGGGTGTAACACAGCAGATCGTGTAGGCTAACGATCGCTACGACCGGAATACCGAATTCATGCTCAAGTTCCTGGCTGGCTGAACGCGTACCTTGGCCACGTTCGGCACGATCTAGGGCAATCAGAATACCCGCCGGTTTGGCCCCCTGGGCGTGAATCAGGGTCAGTGATTCACGTACCGCTGTGCCGGCAGTGATCACATCGTCCACAATCAAGACCCGGCCTTGCAAAGGTGCGCCGACCAAAAGCCCCCCCTCGCCGTGGTTCTTGGCCTCTTTGCGGTTGTAGGCAAGCGGTAGATCGTGGGCATGTTGTTCCGCCAAGGCGATGGCGGTACTGACCACTAAAGGAATTCCCTTGTAGGCAGGACCAAAGAGCATATCGCAGGGCAGTCCCGATGCCGTCAGGGCCGCAGCATATGCTTGGCCGAGATGGGTTAATGCGGTACCGGAGGCAATCCGTCCCAAGTTGAAAAAGTACGGGCTCTGACGACCCGACTTGAGAGTGAATTGCCCAAACCGGAGAACTCCACAGGATCGGGCCAGATCAAGAAAGTTACGTTGATAGGGGTACATGGATCGACTCCGCTGGGGTCCTCGACGAGGTGATGTCGCCACCGAGACTTGGTGGTGGGGTAAGCACAACATTATGCCTGTTTACTGGTATGGGTTCTGGTAAGACGGAAGTCGCAACAGCCTGTCCAAAGTAAAGCGCATGAGCTGGGTACACTTGGCGCATGCCTGAGGCACGGGTACTCTGCGGGATTCTTGAACATGGTTTCAGCATGCGTATTCTGACCTTGAACGCCAACGGTATTCGTGCGGCTGTGCGCAAAGGGTTTTTGCAGTGGTTGCCGGCCCAGCAAGCAGACGTAGTGTGTATCCAGGAAACTAAGGCCCAGCAAGAACAGCTTGATGCTTCGCACTGTCCACCGGGTTACCATGCGTTTTATCGTGATGCGATCACCCGCAAGGGTTATAGCGGGGTGGCGATTTACTCGAAAAAACAGCCCGATGCGGTCATTGATACGCTGGGTTGGGCGCCGTTCGATGATGAGGGGCGTTATATCGAGGCGCGTTTTGGTCAACTGAGTGTCGTCTCGATTTATATGCCTTCAGGTTCTTCCGGTGAAGTACGGCAGAACTTCAAGTTTGAAGTTATGTCATGGCTGGCACCCATTCTGCGTGGTTGGGTAGCAAGTGGCCGCGATTATGTGGTGTGTGGAGACTTCAACATTGTGCATACCCACATGGATATTCGTAATTGGCGTTCGAACCAGAAAAACTCGGGCTGCTTGCCGGAGGAACGGGCTTGGTTGGATGAGCTGATCGGCGAGCAGCATTGGGCCGATAGTTTTCGTGTACTCCGGCCTGATGCCGAGGCCTATACCTGGTGGTCAAATCGTGGTCAGGCTTATGCCAAGGATGTAGGTTGGCGGATCGACTATCAGTTTGCCACGCCTTCGTTGCGACCGACTTTACGTGATGCACTCATTCATCGCCACCCACGTTTTTCCGACCATGCCCCCTATATAGTCGACTATGCCTATCCGGTAATCGTCGAGGCGCATTCTTGAACACTCCCGTTCTTGACCCGCTCCGTATATGGTGGCGCGCAGCCCATACGTTTGCCACGCCGCAGGCACGGGTCATGTTTTTCCTCGGGTTTTCTTCAGGACTACCGTTTTTACTGGTGGGGGTCACGGTTTCGGCCTGGTTGCACTTGGCTGGCGTCAGCCTGGAGCTGATCAGCCTGATCAGTGGCGCCACCTTTGCCTACAACTTCAAATTCTTGTGGGCACCGTTGGTGGATCATTGGCGAATCCCAGTGTTTTGTCGTTTGGGTCAACGGCGTGGCTGGATCTTTGCTGCGCAGATCTTGCTGGCTATAGCTCTACTCGGTATGGCCTGGTTGACTCCGGCATTGTCGCTGGGGGTATTCGTGGCGACGATCGCCGTGGCCGCGTTCGCGGGCGCCACCCAGGATATTGCGATCGATGCCTATCGGGTGGAGATTGCGCCACTCGAGGAGCAGGGTGCGCTGGCTTCCACCTACACGCTCGGTTACCGGTTGGCGTTAATCGCCAGCGGGGTAGGAGCCCTGTATATCGCCCAGTATGGAAGTTGGAGCTGGGCCTACGTGGCCATGGCGGCGCTGTTGTTGATCCCGGCAGTGGCGGTGCTGCTGGCACGTGAGCCCCAGCAAAGCAGACCCCGAGCGAAGAGCGTTGCTGAGGCCCTACGGAGCGGTGTCATCGGACCGTTCCGGGAGTTCTTTGCCCGTGGTGGGGTAGTGCTTGGCCTAGCCTTGCTGGCCTTTGTCGGTCTGTTCAAGTTGCCCGACCAGATGGTGGGGGTGGTGGCTTATCCGTTTTATCTCGACACCGGCTTCAGCTTGGCGCAGATTGCTGAGGTCTCCAAGCTGTACGGTGTCGTGATCAGCTTGGTCGGAGCCTTTCTTGGGGGGCTGGTGGTGGCCCGCTGGGGTATTAAGCGCCCGATCATTGTGGCTGCGGTGGCTATCGGGTTTTCCAATTTGCTGTTTCTGAGCATGGCACATCATCCGGGAGCAACGATCTGGTTTGTGCTGGCCTTATCGGGCGACAATCTGGCCCAGGGCTTTGGGGGTACCGTGCTGGTAGCCTTCCTATCCGGATTAACCAATCGGCAATACACGGCAACCCAGTATGCGCTGCTCAGTTCCCTGGCCAATCTGCCCGGCAAGGTGATCGCGCTGTTTTCGGGGTTGTTGGTGGAATCCTTCGGGTACCAGGGTTTTTTTGTATTGAGTTCGGTCTCGATCGTGCCGACCCTGGGGCTGCTCTGGTGGTTGTATGCTCGTCTGCAAAAGGCGCTTCCCGTGGAGCCGAGTGTTTGAGTTGCTATTCGGGCTAAGATTTGTTGCAGAATTACAATCACCAGCTCGTTGCTTGGTGGTGGTCAGAAAACGCTGGATATTGGGCTTCGCCAAATCGATAAGGCTATGGTCGAGCGTATCAAGACCCTTGCTTATGAGCGCAATGGGTCTATCAATAGGGTGTTGCTGCCGGTCCTTCGGCAAGGTCTTGGTAGGTACTAGCCAACCCTTTTTCAAAGCGCTCTATTGATCCTACCCGGGCCGGTGTGCATGGGGCCGATACGGAAGGCCCGGCGTTTCGATGAGGCCTCGAGAGCGATTGCGGAGGTACCCGGATAGTCAAATTGCTCCCAAGCGGGGCCGGTCGGCTTGATCAGGGGGCCGGGTAAATGGCCCCGAGCTGTCGGGGGCCGTGGGCGCCGGTGACCGTCGGCAGGTTGCCCGGCAGTCCGCGTAGCCGTTGTCGGGCCAGCCAGGCAAAGGCCAGCGCCTCGACGAAGTCAGGGTCAACCCCCAGTTCGGCCGTAGTCATCAGGCGTGTGGGGGCTAGAGCTTGTCCCAGACACCGCATGAGTACCGGGTTGTGTACGCCCCCCCCGCAGGCCAAGACTTCCTGGGTATCGGGCGCATAGTGGGCCAGCGCTTGGGCGGTAGCCTGGACACTCAGTTCGAGCAAGGTGGCCTGCACGTCCGTAACTGATGCCGGTGAGCTAGCAAGATGTGCGTTGAGCCAGTCCAGATTGAAGTACTCGCGCCCGGTACTTTTCGGTGACGGTTGAGCAAAGTAAGGATCGTTCAGCATAGCCTGCAGCAGGCGGGGGAGTATCTGGCCCTGCTTGGCCAAGCAGCCGTCCCGATCATACGGGTGGCCGGTGTGCAGCCGGCACCATGCGTCCAGCAGTCCGTTGGCGGGCCCACTATCAAAACCACGTATCGGCACAGCATCCGCAGGCAGCAGGGTGAGGTTGGCGATGCCACCCAGGTTGAGAACAGCACGTGAAATACCCGGTCTGCTGAAGACTGCGGCATGGAAGGCTGGCGCCAAGGGCGCACCCTGGCCTCCGGCGGCCAAGTCGGAGCGTCGAAAGTCAGCCACGGTCTGAATACCCGTACATTCGGCGATTCGTGCCGGATCAGCGAGTTGCAGTGTAAAAGGCCAGGGTGGGTCAGGGCGGTGTCGCAAAGTCTGGCCGTGCGAGCCGATCGCGGTGATGGCAGAAGGGGCTATGGCCATTTTTTGCAACAGGCTCAGAGCGGCCTCAGCGAAGACTTCGCCCAGGCGCGCATCGATATGGCCAAGAAAATCCACCTCTACGGCGTCTTGGCCCTGGCCCAGTCGCAGAATGGCATCATGCAGGTCGGTGGGCATGGGAACGGTTTGCGCGGCCAGACAATCGGTAACGGATTCATCAAAACGCGCCAGGGCGACATCTATGCCATCGGCACTGGTTCCAGAGATCAAGCCCAGATACAGTTCGGTTTTGCTCATCGGGCTTGGGCGAGCGGTGAGACCTGACTGGCCCGCTGCAACCGTGCCAACAAGGGCTGGATAGATTGCTTGAAAGCGACCCACTCCAGGTGCGGTAGCGGCCGGGGTTTGGGCAAGGTAACCGTCAGTGGATTGTGCTGTACGCCGTTGACCCGGAATTCATAATGCAGGTGGGGACCGGTAGCCAGACCGGTCATGCCGACGTAGCCGATGACTTGTCCTTGCCGGACATGCTCGCCGCGGTGCAGACCCCGGGCGAAACGGGACATATGGCCGTAGGCGGTGCTGATACGCCGGCTATGGCGGATCAACACGAAGTTTCCGTAACCGTGCTCACGACCCCGGAAAACGATGACTCCCTTGCCCGCCGCGTAGATCGGCGTACCGCGCGGGGCGGCATAATCCACCCCCTTGTGGGCTCGCATCGTACCTAGAATCGGATGTTTCCGGGCCGAGCTGAAGCGTGAGGAAATCCGGGTAAAGTCCACCGGCGTACGCAGGAATGATTTTTTCAAGGGCCGTCCATCCTTGCTGTAGTAACCAACACTGCGGTCTGCACGTCTGAACCGGAAGGCGCTGTAGTGGCGGCCCTGGTTGACGAACTCAGCGGCGATGATATCGCCGGGATGCAGGTAAGCACCGTCGCGGTAGACATTGTCGTAGTACATCGTGAAGGTGTCCCCATCACGCAAATCCTGGGCGAAGTCGATGTCATAACCGAATACCTTGGCCATTTGCAGAATCATCGCCTGGTTCATACCGGCCTTGTCACCCGCTGCAACAAGAGAACCGTGGATAGTGCCATGGGCGATATGTGACCGGCGTTCCAGGGGTCGAATCTGTACGGTTTCAATGGGGTTGGGACCGCTGAAGTCGAGAGTGACCCGGTGACTGTCATCACGGTCGAAACGCACGGCTTGCAAAGCCTCATGGGGGCCGATACGAAATTCGAAACGCTGTCCCGGGCGAATTCGCGACAATCTTGATTGGCCGGCGTCAGTATCAAGAACCTGCTGCAATGCAGCAGGGGCAAGCTTAAGTGTGGAAAAAACATCGGCCAGCGATTGCCCAGTCTGAACCCGGATGGTTCGCCAAGGTTGCAGCATGGGGGGGTGGTCATCCTGATTGGCAGGTAGCAGGGGCAACGTCAGCACCAGGTGCCGAGGCGGTTGCCCGCTGGCTTCGCGGCGCTGGGGATAGCCCCACACGGGCAGGATAATGAACACCAGCACAGCGATCAGCAGGGCAATGATGGCAAGCGAGTAGCGGTGACGATGTCCGATTACGGCTACTGGGGCCGCTGCGACATGGAAAAAGTGCCGCAGGGGTTTGTGCGTGACAGTGCGATGGACATGATGGTGTCCAAGTCGCGGGGTTGGGGAAGCTTGCTGTTCGTTCATGCACAATCCACGCTGGGGCACCGTTCAATGACCTACCTTAGCCACCCGTTGGAAGGGCCGTCAATCCAGGTGAGGTTAAAGCTTTGCACGTAGCCGAGTGTTTCACTCACAATGACGTCTTCACCATAATTTGGTCGGATGGGTCTGATCAAAACCCGAGGAATCCATGCACGTTATCGAGAAGCAACTGGCGCTGATCCAGCGCGGCAGCGAAGAAATACTCAAGCAGGATGAACTACGCGGGCGACTGCTTCGAGGTCAGCCTTTGCGTATCAAGGCCGGGTTCGATCCGACCGCACCCGATCTACATCTCGGTCATACGGTGCTGCTCAACAAGATGCGGCAGTTCCAGGAGCTGGGTCATAAGGTGATTTTTCTGATTGGCGATTTCACCGGCATGATCGGTGACCCAACGGGCAAGAATGTCACCCGTAAGCCACTCACTCGCGAGCAGGTCAGGGAGAATGCCGCAAGCTACGAAGCTCAGGTATACAAGATACTTGATCGTGGCCGCACCGAGCTGAGGTTCAACTCCGAATGGTTTGATCGCATGACCGCCGCCGATATGGTGCGTCTGGCTTCACAACATACGGTTGCCCG
>CAJXGK010000073.1 GCA_913053815.1 uncultured Rhodanobacteraceae bacterium | reverse complement strand
CAGCCTTGGCCAGAGTATTGCCAAGCTGAACGCCCAGATTACCCAGGCCATGGGTTCCAGTGGTACGCCCAACGAATTGCTTGACCAGCGTGATGCAACCATCCAGAAACTGGCTAAGTTGGTGGGTGTGCAGGTGACCCAACAGAATAATGGCACGGTCAATGTGGCCCTTGGCAAAGGCCAACCGCTGGTGGTCGGGGCCCAGGCGATCAAGTTGAAGATTGCCTCCAGCCCGTTTGACTCAAGCCGTAGTGAAATTGCCCTGGCGACAACCGGTCAGGTCATCAGCGGGCAGTTGAGCGGTGGGGATGTGGGCGGTTTGCTGTCGGTGCGCGATAGCGTGGTGGTGCCGGCTCTGAATCAGCTCGGTCGTCTGGCGGCTGCTTTGGCCATCAGCGTCAATGCTCAGAATCAAAAGGGCATGGATCTGAATGGTCAACTGGGTGGCAAGCTGCTTTCGATCGGTGGCCCGGTGGTATTACCGGCCGGTGCCAATACCGGCACCGCGACGCTCAGTGCCCGCATCAGCAATGTCAGTCAGTTGAGCGCCAGCGATTACACCCTGAGTCGCACTGCCAGTGGTTGGACGCTGACCGCCAGCGATGGCTCCAATGTGCCGATGTCTGGTGCTGGAACAACTACCAGCCCGTTCACTGCAGCCGGTCTGAGTCTGGTGGTCAGTGGTACGGTGCAAACCGGTGACCGTTACCAGATCCAGCCAACCCGCAGTCTGGCGCAAGGTCTGGGACGGGTCAGCAACGATCCCACCCGGATTGCCGCCGCCGTGCCGGTGCGCAGCGCGGCTGCCCCCGCCAATACCGGCAAGGCAAGTATCGGCACTCCCAGCGTTACCCATGGCAGCAATCTCAATCTGCTCAATCCGGTTTCCATCCAGTTCATCACCCCGACAGCCTATCAAATCAATGGGGCGGGCAGCTATGCCTATACCTCGGGCACACCGATTGCGATCAATGGCTGGCAGGTGGCGATCTCGGGTACCCCGGCCATTGGCGATCAGTTTACGGTGCAAGCCAATACCGGCGGGGTAGGCGATAACGGCAACGCTTTGAAGTTGGCCGGCCTGGCCGCAGTGAATCTGCTCGATGGCGGCACCACTACCCTGGGTGGCGCCTACGGCCAGTTGGTCGCCGGAACCGGCACGCTTACGGCACAATCCCAAACTCAGCTGGATACGGCCACCGCCGTGGCTAATCAGGCCCAAGCCGCTCAGCAGAGTGTGGCAGGGGTAAATCTGAACGAGGAGGCGGCCAAGCTGTTGCGTTTCCAGCAGTCCTTTCAGGCCGCCGCGCATGTTATCAGCACGGCGCAAACCTTATTTCAAACCCTACTCCAGGCCGTAAGATGAGGAGGCGGTCATGACCCTGCGCATCTCCACCCTGTGGGCCCAACAAATGGCGGTCAACCAGATGCTGGACAATCAAAGCAAGCTTGCCACTATTCAACAGCAAGTGGCCAGCGGTAAACGCCTGGTATCACCCGCCAGTGATCCGGCGGCGAGTGCGCGAGCCCTCAATCTTACTCACTACGAAACCGCCATCAATCAGTATCAACGCAACATGGATACCGGCAACAGCCGCCTGGGGATCGAGGACCAGGCCCTGACTTCGACCGTCAAAGTACTGCAGTCAGTACGCAGTCTGACCCTGGAGGGCATGAATGCCACCCAGTCGGCGACTTCACGGCAGAATGTCGCGACCCAGATCCGCGAACAGCTCAAGCAGATCCTACAGATCGCCAACACCCAAGATGCCGGGGGTGGCTATATTTTTGCTGGCAACAGCATCCATACCCAGCCCTTTGTACAAGGCGTGGGGGGAGTGACCTACCAGGGTGATCAGGGCCAGCGCCGAATTGCCATCGCCGCAGGCCAGACCGTGGCAATTGGTGATCCGGGCTCACAGGTGTTTCAGCAGATTTCCACCGGTAACGGCCGCTTTGCCGTTCATGCCGCCGCCGCCAATCAGGGTACGGCCGTCATCGGTGCCACCAGCCTAAGCAACCCAACCTTATGGAAGGGCGGTAGCTATACGCTGCAATTTACGGCCCCGAACAGCTATCAGGTGCTGGATGCCGGCAACAATGTAGTGAGACGCGGCAGCTACCATGCGGGCGACACGATTTCCTTCCAGGGCATCAGTCTGACCCTGTCAGGAACCCCTATAGCTGGAGACAATTTTCAGATCGGTCCCAGCTCACACCAGAGTGTGTTTAGTACCGTTCAATCCATCGTCAAGACGCTAACTTCGTCCGGGGTGACCGGAACGCAGCGAGCGCAATTCGAACAGCAAATCAATGGCCAACTGAACAATCTCGATCAGGCCCTCAATCGCTTGGTCAATGTACGGGCCGCAGTCGGCTCGCGGATGCAGGTGATGACTCAGCAGAAGCGGGTCAGTGCCAATGTGAGCCTGCAGGTGAAAACCGCCTTGTCCGGCCTTACCGATCTGAACTACGCCAGCGCCATCAGTAAGCTAAACCTGCAGATGATGGCACTGCAGGCCGCCCAGCAGGTTTATGTGAAAGTCCAGGGTCTGTCACTGTTCAACTATGTGAAGTAATGATCCCTTACCCGGGGGTTCACCGCCCTTTGGCCTGCCCTACCTATGGCAACCAGTCTGATTGTAACGATCTCACTTGGGATCGCAAGATTTCGTACGCGAGTTTCCAAGCTACCGGGATGCCGTACCAATACCGCGGACCACGGCTGGGAACCAACGTGCGACTACCGCTCTTAAGTCGAGTCTCTCAGCAAGTCAGGATACCGACGGCAGTCGGATAGGACTGTCACGCACCAAACAGTCTCTTCTACACACAGAATATATCCCCTGTAAGCCGCTTTATAATCAAGGTGTGACCTTGCCCTCGAATTTCGGATCCCATAACCGCGATCATGGACTAGCTTGTTCGGCTTGAATATCGAGCCGGTGTTGTTCGAACTGCATGGGGCTAACGTAGTTCAAGGTGGAGTGTAATCGAGACCGGTTGTACCCGAGCAACCCGGTAAGCGTTTCGTCTTTAGCGTACCGCCGGGTCAGTAAGCGTTGTCCGTGCAGTCGCTCGACCTTCAGCGAGCCGAACAAGGTTTCGCTACAAGCATTATCCCAGCAGTTGCCACGACGACTCATCGATGGGGTGATGGCGTAGCCTTTGAGCAGATCCCGGAAGTCTTTACTGGCATATTGACTGCCGCGGTCGCTATGGAAGATCAGTCCAGCCTGCTTACCCGGATGGCGCTTGAACCACGCCATGCGTAGCGCACCGATGATGAGGTCACGCGTTATTTGCTGGGGCATCGACCCGCCCACCACCTGACGACTGAATAAGTCGATCACCACCGCCAGGAACAGCCCGCCCTCATTGGTGGCCAGGTAGGTGAGGTCACCGACCCAGACTTTGTTGGGTGCGTCTGCGGTGAACCGGCGGTTGAGCAGGTTGGGGGCGATCGGCAGATCATGGTTGCTATCGGTAGTCACCTTGAACCGTTTCTTGCCCTTGCCGCGGAGGCCGTGTAGCGGCATCAACCTCTGTACACGCTGCTTGCCGACGTGAACGCCTTGGTTACGCAGCGCTCGCCAGATCCGCGGCCAGCCGTAGGCACCACGGCTCCATGCATGGGCTGCCTTGATGTGCACGGTTAGCGCTTCGTTGCCCATATACCGGTGTGCTATGGGGTGGGCTTGGCGTGCGATGTACGCGTGGTAGCCGCTGACACGGGTCGGCAGCACCCGGCACGGCACGGTGATCGGCCATATGCGCCGATAACGCTGGATGAAGGCGTACTTCACTTCACACCTTTGGCGAAGTACGCCGTCGCTTTTCCCAAGATGTCGCGCTCCATCTTCACCCGCGCCCGCTCAGCGCGCAGTCGGGCTATCTCCATTTCCTCGACACTCACCGGCTTGTTATCAGCCCCATTGAGCCGGCCTTGCCGATGCGCCTTAACCCAGTTGAATAGTGTTTGCTCGGCCAGATCCAGCGTTCTGGCCACGGCAGCCTGGCTCTGACCCCCTTCGACCCACCGCACGGCCTCTTGCTTGAATTCGAGTGTGTAGCGTGCTCGCGTTGATTTTGTCATATCGTTCTCCTTGGGTGAATTGAATCACACCGCCAAGGGATACGTTTTTTGAGGGCAAGGTCAAATGAAGTTAGGCGTATAGCCAGCCGCTTTGGGTGGCTCACAAGATTTTAGGCGTCTTTGAGGTGCTCCCCCATAAAGCCCCCGGCAAAGCCCTGTCTCTTGATCACATTTCAAGTGACGTATAGCCTGTAACTCTATGATGTCAACCCCGCAGAGGTAGTGAACATGATGGGTGATGAAGCGACGTGGTCGCAGCAGGTGTTCGGTGCGTGTGATCTGGGTGATAGCCGCCGTACCCGGCGCCTGGTGGATGTAGGGGCGCGGCTGGCGCGACAGGTGGGGGCCTCGATGGCGCAGTGTTGCGCGGGCGAGTCAGCGGCACTGTTGGGCAGTTACCGACTGATGCGCAACGAGGGGGTGTCAGCCGAAGCGATCCGGGAAGGTGGCTTGCGGTGGAGCGCACCCCAAGCTTCATCCTGTCCGGGCGTGCTGCTGGCCGTCGAGGACACGACCAGTGTGAGCTACGCGCACGCCGCGGCGGCGGGTTTGGGCACGACAGGAAGTCGGCGGGAGGCCAAGCACCGCGGCTATCTGGTGCATTCGATTTTGTTGTTGGAGTCCGTGAGTGAGCGCACGATCGGACTGCTGGAGCAACGCCATTGGAGCCGTGATGCGGCGACCTATGGCAAGCAACACGCGCGCAAGCAGCGGGCGTATGAAGACTAGGAAAGCTTCAAGTGGGAACAGGCCTCACGACGCATGGCCGAGCGTCAGGGCGAGACCATGAAACGTACGATCTCGGTCTGCGACCGCGAGTCGGATATCTACGAGTACCTGTCCTACAAGCTCAAACAAAGCCATCGTTTCGTGTTGCGTGCCCAATCGGATCGCTGCCTGTTGCCATCAGCTCGGCGTCTGTTTGCCACCATGGACCGTGACGCGCAGACGTTGTGTCATGACCCCGTCGCAGCGGCGCAGCGTGGTGGTCCTCGGGCCCGTAAGGCGACCGTCGCGTTGCGGAGTCTGCAAGTGCAGTTGCAAACCCCCGCCAATCGTCGAGGCGCCGATTCGCTCTCGGTGAATGTCGTGCTGGTACAGGAGGTCGACCCCCTTGCGGGCGAGCCAGCCTTGCGTTGGGTGTTGCTGACGAGCGAACCGGTCGACAGCGCCGAACAAGTTCGACGCATCGTGAGGTACTACGAACTGCGCTGGCGTATCGAGGAGTACCACAAGGCCTGGAAGAGCAGCGTCGGGGTGGAACGCCAGCGCTTCCAAAGCGCCCAGAACCTGGAGCGCATGCTGGTAATCACGGCGTTCCTGGCCGTGCGTCTGCTGCCGCTACGCGAGCACCTGCACGCCACGGCCGGTGACGATCCAGGCACCGCTTGCGATACGGTGCTGACGCCCGAGGAATGGCATGTGTTGTGGCTCACCGGCGAGCCGCGTGCACGGCCCGATCAGGCTCCCTCATTGCACTGGGTCTGTTTGGCCATCGCCAGACTGGGTGGGTTTGCGAACACCCAACGCCACAGGACGCCCCGGATGGGACGCACTGTGGAAAGGATGGGTCCGCCTGCAGGAGCGTATTCAAGGCTATCGACTGGCCCTGCAGATGGCGGCTCAGATGTGATCAAGAGACAGGGCTTTGCCGGGGGATACTTACTGGTGGTGATGGGCGGGCTCGAACCGCCGACCTGTGCATTATGAGTGCACCGCTCTAACCAGCTGAGCTACATCACCACAAGATCACATCACGGTATGGGTCGTATGGGGGGCCACCATTACCGTGGTTGTAAGGGCTGCATAGTGTATGGCCCGTATGAGGCCTGCGCAAGAAACAGTGTTGTCCAATATGGACTAAGACAGGGCGGCGTGTGTATTGTCAAGCTTAGGGAAGTTGGCAACGAGCATCGTACTGGCGGAGCAGTTACGCAGACGAGCGTCGCCGTTACAGGCTAATCCGGCGCAACGATGTGGACCACCCCACCTTCTTATAAAGGGCCATGGCGGGAGTGTGGTGTCTAGGTACCCAGCATGAATACCGGAGTTTGGCCGATTCAGTGCCGTGTTGGTGGTTGGAGAGCATGGCGGCGGTCAAAATACCCGAGGTACATGGGCTTCAGTGCCGCAGATTGTATCGATCACGGAGAGCGAAAGCGGTGGCTGCAAAACTTCGTTTGAGGGTCTGCACACGAGCTGCGGGGTGATCCACATGACCATTGCGGGCTTCAAGTTCCAGCGTCTTAGCCAGTGCGGACAGAGGGAGCGCACCCAGGTTGGCGCTGGCCGACTTGAGGTCATGAGTCTGTTGAGAGATGTGTTGAATATTCCCCTCTTGTGCGGCCAAGGTTAGTTGGGCCAGGCGTCGGGGAGTATCGGTCAGGAAGGTTTCGACCAGTGGTCGTAGTTCTTCGCCCATGATGTCCTCAAGGTCACCCAGGACGCTCTCATCCAGGGGAGAGGTAGCCGGTCTGGAGCTTGGTATGGCCGTAGCAACGCAGTTTTTGGTTCGCCGTGGTGGCGCTAATTGGAACTTTTCGGCAATTTGGCGGGTGTTGAGCTGCGCTGTGGAGGGTACGGTCTTACCTGCCGAGTTACCAGGTAGCCATTGTTTGAGGGTGCGAGCAAGCAAACCCCGATCAAGTGGCTTGGAAAGATAATCATCCATCCCGCACTCGAGACAACGCTCCCGATCTCCGGCCATGGCATGGGCAGTCATGGCCACGATGGGTACCCGGCTCGGGGTCTTGCGTTTCGTTTCACGACGGCGTATTTCACGGGTTGCGGCATAGCCATCCATGATGGGTAGCTGGCAGTCCATCAGGATCAGATCGAAGGATTCGTGTTCAAAACAATCGACCGCCTCTCCGCCGTGATGGGCGGTGAGAATTTTAAGCCCCAACCGCTGCAGCAATTTTCTAGCCACTTGCAGATTTACTGGATGATCCTCGACTAACAATACCCGCCCATGTTGCGGTGCGTCGGTAAAGTTATTGGCTGTTGATGTTTTGCTGATTAGGGGTTCAGGACGGCATTTGTTGATGATATCGAAAAGGTCTTCGAGGGTCGCTCGCAGGCTGATATCGTCTGTTTCACGGGGTAAAACCTTGACCCGTTCGCTGCCGGCGTCGAGCGGTGCACCGGGTAACAGTACCCGGATTTGCTGGCAGGCCGGGTCACGCAGCACAGTGCAAACCAGGTTGGAGCTTGCGTCGGGGTCGCCGCCGAACTCGACAATCAGGAGTGCATAGCTGAAACCCCGGCCTAGCGCTGTTGGGCGGTGTAGACGGGAAAGGGTGTCTGCCGTGTCGAGGGCAAAATCAGCCTTAATACCGATATTGGTAAGCAGAGCATTGATCTGCTGAAATCCGCGTTGACTACCCAGATAGAGCGCGTGCAGGCCCGTGAGGTTCTGGTGGCCGGCACCGAGTTCGCCGGGAAACTTGCGCATCGGTACGCTGAACCAGAAAACCGAACCCCGGTTGGGCTCAGAGCGCACACCAATCTTGCCCCCCATGAGATCAACGAGCTTCTTGCAAATAGTCAGACCCAGTCCGGTACCTCCATAACGCCGGGTGATTGATGTGTCCGCCTGCTGGAATGGCTGGAACAGATGGGCGGCGGCGGCGGCGGCGATGCCGATACCGGTATCGCGCACCGTGAACAACAATTCTTGATGAATAGAGGTTTCCGAACGGCGACTAACCCGAATGGATACGCCACCGCGATCCGTGAACTTGATCGCGTTGCTGATGAGATTAATGAGAATTTGTCTCAGTCGGGTTGGGTCAGACAAGATCACGCTGGGGATTTTGCTTTGGTATTCGACCGTGAGTGAGAGCCCTCCAGATTCTGCCCGTATCTGCATG
>CAJXGK010000072.1 GCA_913053815.1 uncultured Rhodanobacteraceae bacterium | reverse complement strand
TGAATGGCCAACTCAACCCTGCTACGGGTAAGTGCGTAAGCTGCGCCACGGCAATCGGTGGCGAGATTCACGTGCTGGTTCTGGGCAGCGCCCCCGAAGCACCGGCTACTGAAGCGGCAAGGCTTGCCAGCGTGACCAAGATCATTTCCGTAGCGCGAGGCGAAAATAAACAGGCCCTAGCGGCTGTATTCGCACCGCAAATCGTAGCGCTGGCAGCAGGCTATAGCCACCTGCTGGCACCCTCCACTACCTTTGGCAAAGACCTGCTGCCCCGGGTCGCCGCACTGCTTGGGGTCGCCCAGATCAGTGACATCATGGCCGTAGACGGCCCTTATACTTTCCAGCGTCCTATCTATGCCGGCAATGCTCGGGTAACCGTCGAGGCCCCGGCCGGGCAAACGGTACTCGGCACGGTGCGCACCGCATCCTGGCCTGGTACCGCCAGTAGTTCTGCTGCCGCCCCCATCGAATCCGCCAGCCCTGAAGTCACCCGTTTCGTCAACCTGCAGCAGGGCAAGAGCGACCGACCCGACCTGCAAAGTGCCGCCAAGGTAGTTTCCGGTGGCCGGGCGCTCGGATCCGCCGAGAATTTCGAGCTTATTTATCAGTTCGCCGATGCGCTGGGTGCCGGCGTCGGCGCCTCGCGAGCCGCTGTAGACGCCGGCTATGTTCCCAACGAAATGCAGGTCGGCCAGACCGGTAAGATCATTGCTCCTGAGCTGTATATCGCAATCGGTATCTCCGGGGCCATCCAGCACCTGACCGGTATCAAGGATGCGGGCACTATCGTTGCCATCAACAAGGATCCGGAAGCCCCGATATTCGAAATAGCCGACTTCGGTCTGATTGGTGATCTGTTCAAGATCGTGCCAGAGCTTACCGCTGCCGTACGTTGATGCAGACAGCGATCAGGTCACAGCCAGAACGGTCAAGGCTCCGAGATCGTTCTCCATAGTGCGTAAATGGCGGCAGTTCTACCTGTATCAATCAGCCCCCGGATGAAGCCTGGCGTGCCGTTTGCTAGTATCTTGGCTATTCGGTACCGGGGGGGAGGGCTGTCTCACAGCCTATTTAGAAAGTCTCACAAGAAAAGGACAGTCTAATGGACGCTCCAATCTGGGAACCCAGTCAGGAACGCGCCGAAAGCTCCAACATGGCGCGCTTCATACGTTTTGTGCGTGACAATAAAGGTAACGGTGATATTCAGCACTATGCGCCGCTGTGGGAGTTCTCGGTACACCAGCCCCAGAAGTTTTGGCCGCTGCTGTGGGAGTTCTGCGGCATCCGGGCCGCGGGTGAGTTTGAACCGGTTCTGCTTGCCGGCGAGAAGATGCCCGGTGCGCAGTGGTTCCCCGGGGTCCGCCTCAACTTTGCCGAAAACCTGCTGCGCCACCAAGACGACCGCCCTGCGCTGCTATTCCGCAACGAGTGGGGCCATAAACGGGAGTTCAGCCATGCCCAACTGTATACGGAAGTGGCTCGTTTCGCCCAGGCCCTGCGTCGCGTCGGAGTTCAACCCGGTGATCGAGTAGCCGGCTACCTGCCGAACCTGCCGGAAACCGTGATTGCCATGCTGGCCACTGCCGCTCTGGGCGCCATCTGGTCATCCACTTCCCCCGACTTCGGCATCAAGGGGGTGGTCGACCGGTTCGGGCAGATCGCGCCCAAGGTACTGATTGCAGCGGATGCCTATCCCTATGGGGGTAAAACCCACGATTGCCTTGAAAAATTACACGGGGTGCTGGAAGCTATCCCGGAAATCGAACATGCCGTCGTCATCCCTTACTCCGGGAGCGCCCTCGACTTATCACACCTGCGGGCCGCACAAAGTTGGGAGGATTTTCTCACTGGCCCCCCTGCCACGACCATTCCCTATGTGGCGATGCCTTTCGCCCACCCCCTATACATTATGTATTCCTCGGGCACCACCGGCGTACCCAAGTGCATTGTGCATGGCGCTGGCGGAACCTTATTGCAACACCTCAAGGAATTGGTGCTGCATACCGACCTGACCCGTGATGACCGCATTTTTTACTACACTACTTGCGGCTGGATGATGTGGAATTGGCTGGTTTCCAGCCTGGCGGTCGGATCCTGCGTGGTGCTCTATGACGGCTCACCCTCGTATCCGGACGGTAACGCCCTATGGGATTTAGCTGATGAACTGGAAATCAGCATTTTTGGGACCAGTGCCAAATGGCTATCGGCTATCGAAAAAGCCCGTATCAGGCCCCACAAAACGCACCGGCTCGACTCCCTGCGCACCATTCTGTCGACCGGTTCGCCATTGGCTCCGGAAAGTTTCGATTACGTTTATCGTGACGTGAAATCGGATGTCTTGCTGGCCTCAATCTCGGGGGGTACCGACATCATCTCCTGTTTCGCCTTGGGTAATCCGCTGCTGCCGGTGTATCGGGGCGAATTGCAATGTCGCGGACTGGGCATGAAAGTTGAAGTTTACGACGATGCCGGCCAGCCGGTTCGCGGCACCGCAGGAGAACTGGTATGTGAAGCCCCCTTTCCATCCATGCCGGTTGCCTTCTGGAATGACCCCCACGGCAGCCGCTATCACGCGGCCTATTTCGAGCACTTTCCCGGAGTCTGGGCCCACGGTGACTTTATCCAGATCACCGAACACGATGGGGTCATTATTTTTGGACGCTCCGATGCCACCCTCAATCCGGGCGGCGTGCGGATCGGTACTGCCGAGATCTATCGCCAAGTCGAGCAGGTTCCAGAAGTCCTTGAATCCATTGCTGTCGGCCAACATTGGCAGGGAGATGAGCGCATCGTGTTATTTGTTCGTCTACGTGAAAATCTACAACTGGATGAAAATCTGCGGCAACGGATCAGGGCTATCATTCGGGCCAACACCACCCCACGGCATGTCCCTGCCCGGATCGAACAGGTTCCCGATCTACCACGGACTATTTCCGGAAAAATTACCGAAATTGCCGTACGCGAGGTTATTCACGGCCACTCCATCAAAAATGCCGATGCCCTGGCCAACCCCCAGATACTGGAAGCCTTTGCTGCACTACGCCCCCGTCTCGAAGCCTCCTGACCGGCGCTACTGACGGTGATTAAGCTATGACTCATTCGCCGGATACTATTTCCGCTGGGCCGGATGCTCATCCCGACGTCCTGGATGAGGTCGCGACGTGGCCTGGGGTTGTTACAGGTAACACCTAGATGGGTATCAAGTTTCCGGATCATGTTCGGCATGCCACTGCAATAATTCGATCCTATGTATACCTTTACCTGCGCACCAACTGGCTCACCGGACAACGGGGTAGGTACCGTATGGGACACGGCGGGCCACCCGGGACTCATCTTTTGGCCTGCGGCACCTCAAGGTTTCGCCGTCCAATGTTGTGCCTTGAGCGGATAAAGGCGGTGCGGATTGCAAACCAACGGGGACGCCTACGACCCGGCCGCAGCGGTACCTGGATTGGATGCGCACCGGTCTGTGAACGTACCGCCCCCAGTCATGCCTTCCGGACACGCCGCAAGACGACTTGGCCTGCCTAGATTTTTGACCGTTGCTGGAATCTCCTAATGGCCTGTTGTAACTCATAGAGAATCAGTAACGTGCCCGGAATGTCACCTTGCAACCCAGCCTGGGCCCGGTCTGCACACGGCGGACTGAATGTTTTTGTCGGCTTTTTAGTGCTGCTCCCCTGGCGGGTATTAGGAGCGCCCACCGTAACGATGCAGCAAGCCGTACCGGTGGTGCCTTTTGATACCCGCCCCTTGGGCGGCCCGTGGCGCCATGCCACGGTGATCTCTAAGCTGATTCAGCAACAACCCTCACCGGGGGTAGCAACGCCTTTCAAAACGCACATCAAACTCCTGCATACCAGCAAGGCCTTGTACATCGCCGTCGCGGCCACCGATCCTCATCCCGCGGCCCTAGCCATTCATCGACTGGCCCGCGATGCCTATCAAGGCGACGACGATCACCTCACTATTGTGATTGATCCACTGCACGGCGCCCGTAATGCCTATGTATTCCAGGTCAATGCCGGCGGGGCCCGCCGCGATGGTCTGATTTCGTCAGCCCACCACTGGCCCAATTGGGATTGGAATGGACTCTGGGATGCCCGTACTTGGCGCACTGCCCAGGGTTGGGCGGCGCTCATCAAGATTCCGTTTGCAAGCTTGCGTTTCAATCCGAATCACTCTCACTGGGGCTTCAACGTATCACGCTATGTGCCGCGCGATCAGCTTACCCTCACCTGGGCCGGCCATACGCTTGACAGTTCCGTTTTCGATCTGCACCGCGAAGGCACCCTGGCCGGCATGGACGGGCTTACAACCGGACTCGGACTACGCATAATGCCTTATGGGCTGATTGCTGCGAGTGACCGTGGCGCGCGTTTCAGCCATAAGGCCGGTATTACGGTATCCGATACGCTTACTCCGCTGCTTACCGGAGTGCTTACCATACGCCCGGATTTTGCTGAATCGGAAGCTCAGAATGAACAGATCAACCTCACGCCTTACCCCCTTTTCCTACCGGAAAACCGGCGGTTTTTTCTTGAGGGTTCGAATCTGTTCGCCTTCGCTTCCGGGCTGGGCCGAAACTTCATCCCCTTCTACTCCCGGCAAATCGGACTGAATCACGGACAGGCGGTGCCTATCGATGCCGGCGTCAAGCTGGTTGGCGAGGCAGGCCCCGTTGCCCTGGGACTACTCGGCGTCAAGACAGCTGCCACCACTGGCTTGAAATCACAAAATTTATTTGCCGGCCGTATGGTCTATGGTCTTGCCGATGGCTTGAATCTTGGCGTTATTATGACCCATGGTGATCCCAGCGGAGCTACGACGCACGCCACGCTCTACGGAGCAGACGCCGTCTGGCGGACAGCAAGCTTTCGAGGCGACAAGAATCTACAGGCGTCCGCATGGGGAGCGCGCTCTACGGGAACCCCACTCACCGGGAGTGCAAGCGGCGGGGGCTGGCGATTGGCTTACCCGAACGACCTGTGGAACGCGGGCATTCAGTACGACGTCTACGGTGCCGCACTCGATCCAACCCTTGGCTTTTTGCCCCGCCCAGGCACCCGGCAAAACAAGCTATGGGTCGGGTTCAATCCACGTCCTCAGGGTGGTCTGTTGGGCTGGGCTCGACAGTTTTTCTTCCAGCTTCATTTACTTTACAACACTGACAGCAACAGCCGTGTCGAAAATTGGCAGGTATTTGCCGCACCCTTCAATGTGCGCATGAACTCCGGTGCCCATTACGAATTTGATTACATCCCGAGCTTCCAGCGCCTGCAAACACCCTTTGAAATTTCCCCTGGGGTAAGCCTCCCGGCCGGCAACTACCAATACAACACCTACCATTTCGAAGCCCAGTCCCCGCCCAGCCGACTCTGGCAAATTGGTGGGGTTGTCGAAATCGGCTCTTTCTACGACGGCCGGCTCACGCGTCTGAGCAACTTTGTCAGGTTCTCGATTCCCGGTGGGCACTGGAGTTTTATGCTGCACTCCGAACAAGATTTTGGCTATCTGCCGGTGGGGAATTTCATCACCCGACTCTACGCGCTGGGTACAACCTGGTCCGCCAATCCCGATCTCAGTCTGACCAGCCTGTGGCAATACAACACTGTTTCACACCGGGTAGCGCTGAGCAATGTTTTGCGTTGGATCATTCAACCGGGTTCCGACCTGTATGTGGTCTTTGACCACGATCTACCGACTTTGACACCCAACTCCCCGACCGGTGGCCGAACTTTTGCTGGCAATGTACTCACCGTCAAACTCGCCTGGACCTTCGAGCCTTAGAGCCTGTCGGGTAATGAACCCACCCGCTTCCTTACCGGGCACCCTGACATCTCAGCGCAAACCACAGCGTAGGAAGAGCCGGTGTTTTTTCTCGGTATTCCCGCACAGGTGAGTGCTCAGTGAAGAAAACCATAAGCACCCAGCGGACATCCGCTTCAGCGTTTACGTAGGTAAGCACTGCCCCCGTGGTCATGGCCTCATGCTGGACCCCGGGTCGAGGCCCGGGATGATGAGATCTTTTGTGGTGCCTGCACCGGTTCTGGTCAGTCCCGCGTAGCCGGGGCTGACCAGAACCGGCTAGGTTTCAGTATAACTTTCATAGGCGTATACACCCGTATAGACAATTGATTCATATCAATTAAAGGTTGGGCACAGTCCACACAGCCGAGTGTTATCTGAGTGAAGCTGGCTGTTATAATAATGCTTATTTCAAATACGCCCCCCTCGGGGTGTCCCTACTCGAGAAAAAGCCATGAAAAAGCGCTCCTGGGCAGAACCGTACAAGATCAAGATGGTTGAACCACTGCGGGTGACCACCCGCTCCGAGCGCGAGCAGGCCATTACCGAGGCCGGGTTCAACACCTTCCTGCTGCACAGCAAGGATGTGTATATCGATCTACTTACCGACTCAGGTACTTCGGCCATGAGCGATCGACAGTGGGCAGGCTTGATGATGGGCGACGAAGCCTATGCCGGGTCGGTAAACTTCTATCACCTGCAGGAAGCCATTCAGAAATTCTACGGCTATCAACACATCATCCCTACGCACCAGGGCCGGGGTGCCGAGCACATCCTCAGCCAACTGCTCATCCACAAGGGCGACTATGTACCCGGCAATATGTATTTCACCACCACCAAGCTACATCAGGAGCTGGCCGGTGGTACCTTTGTCGATGTCATCGTTGATGAAGCCCATGACCCGGACAATGAGTTTCCGTTCAAGGGCAATGTCGACTTGGCCAAGCTGCAGGCCTTGATCGACCGCGTCGGAGCCGAGCATATCCCCTACCTGTCGCTCGAAACCAATGTGAACATGGCCGGCGGGCAACCGTGCAGTCTGGCCAATATCCGTGCCGCCTGTGGGCTGTGTCACGAGCACAACATCAAGGTGTTTCTGGATGCTACCCGTGCCGTTGAGAATGCCTATTTCATCAAACAGCGCGAGGCCGGCTACGAGAATCATTCCATTGCAGATATTTTGCGCGAGATCTGCTCGCATACCGACGGCTGCACCATGTCGGCGAAGAAGGATTGTCTAGTCAATATTGGTGGCTGGCTGGCGGTGAACGACGCTGAACTGGCCGATCATGCGCGCAACATGGTGGTCGTTTACGAAGGCCTGCATACCTACGGCGGCTTGGCGGGACGCGATATGGAAGCCATGTCCCTGGGGATCCGGGAGTCGGTCGAATACGATCACATTCGAGCCCGCATCGGCCAGGTTGAATATCTGGGCAACGCCCTTATCGATGCCGGGATTCCCATTGTGAGGCCGATCGGTGGACACGGCATATTCATCGACGCGGCCAGGTTTCTATCCCACCTACCCCGTGAAGAATTTCCGGCCCAGGCCCTAGCTGCCGCCCTGTACGTCGAATCAGGAGTGCGCGCCATGGAGCGCGGTACGGTGTCCGCAGGGCGTGACCATACGACGGGAAAAAACAATTTCCCCAAGCTCGAACTTATCCGGCTCACCATCCCGCGTCGGGTCTACACTCAGGCCCACATGGATGTAACCGCCGAGGCAGTTGTGGGCATCTACGAGGATCGCAATCTCGTGACCGGCTTACGCTTTACCTACGAACCGAAGCAGTTGCGTTTCTTTCAGGCGCGTTTCGAGCCAACCACCGGGAACCAGATACTACGCGACCCGGACACGTCCGCGTAAGCAAGCCGGTCTCGGGTGCCCGGGGAAAGCCCGGGCACCCGAGACCGGCGCGTGCGCTGCTTCGTACATTACCTGCCTTGCGCGCTTTGTACCGGGTTACCCGGCAAATAAAATGAGCAATGCGCGTTGCAGGGCAAGACCCGGGCGCAGAAGGGCCACACCCCGGCGGCCTCGGTACCGGGACAGCACCAAAGATCCGTGCCACCTCGACCCTGAGCAACGAGGGGGCGTTCTGGTTCGCTGCCTACCCGAGGCCTTGAACGGGGAGTTGTTCACGGCCCCGCTCGGAAGCTGATGTGCCAGCAC
>CAJXGK010000071.1 GCA_913053815.1 uncultured Rhodanobacteraceae bacterium | reverse complement strand
ATATAATCCATCACGCACTAGATCTCGAATTCACCGAATACGGGGTTTATACTTCTTCTACGCCGGCAGTTCCTACTGCGACGGCCGTAAGAACAATTGCTACGAGGTAAGCTTTGAACGAGACCCGTACGAGCAGCGAAAATGCACTAAAAGCCGTTCGCCTTGTCGATTATTTGACACGGCTTGCCTCTCTGCGCTCCAAACACATAAGGGATATTGCCGAATACCAAAACCAAAATGTGCTTTGGGTCAATGAAGTACCAAAGCAAAAAGGATGTTTTACGCAAGCGTGGGGCCGTAACGAGGATTATGATTCGGATGTCTGGGTTGAAGTCCAAACTCGCCGAGAGCCGGAACTACCCGACACTCCTACTCAATGCAAGGATTGGGTGAATCCATCGTCGCTCCGTAACAAGAACGACTTGCCTGAACCTCTCCCGGAAATCACCCGACAAGTTCAGAATCCCGATTGGCGCGAGGGAACGGACCAGCCGGAAACTATTCCGCACACGGAAATCCTTGGGGTTCATCCCGAAGTTCAACGGGCATGGGATCGGTATGTCGAAGACAAATGGTTGCCGTGGATGGAAGAACATAATGTCTGGGAGCAGGTTCACAAAGTCTATTCCGCGCTTTTTGCCATCCATCAGGAGCAACTCCGCCTTGGCGAAGAATACGAACTCGCCCTTGGTCTGGGCCTGCTTACTTGGCAGACACCAACCGGACAGCGAGTCCGGCGTCACTTGGTCGTCGCCGATGCCATCCTGGAGTTTGAAGCCCGTCTGGGAAAATTCACCGTCCGGCCCCATACCGACGGAGCCAAACTGCGCCCCGAACTTGATATGCTGGTTGTCGAAGAACAACCAGCGCACGCTGAAGAAGCCGCGAAGACTTCACTGACCAATGCCGAAGACGATCCATGGGAGAAAAGCTGCGTTGAAGGTGTGCTTCAGGCCTTAGTACATTCGATCAATTCACAAGGTGATTATGATGACTCCCTGGAAGCGAAAAACATCCGCGCTTCGACAAAGCCTATCGTCAAATATGCTCCCGCCTTGATCTTGCGAAAACGTTCCGGTAAAGGTCTCACCGAAACCTTGAAACGGATCAAGGAGCAGATCGAAAATGGCGAAGATATCCCCGGCGAATTTGCGGATCTTGCAGAGATTCGTCCGAAGGATACCCGCGAACCGGGTGATAGTCCAGAAGCACTGAAAATTACGTTCGATGGGGAAGTCTTCTTCCCTAAACCATCGAATGATGAGCAACGCCGCATCGTAGACAAGATCCACGCATCAAGCGGCGTGCTTGTGCAGGGACCGCCCGGAACAGGGAAATCTCATACTATTGCCAATCTGATTTGCCATTTTCTTGCCACGGGACAGCGAACTCTGATCACGGCAAAAACGCCGCGCGCACTTCAAGTGCTGGAAGGTCTCGTGCCGAGTGAATTGCGACCTCTTTGCATCAATCTACTTGGCAGTGGCCTTGCCGAGCGCCGCTCGCTTGAATCCAGTGTTGGCGGTATTCTCCGCAAGTATGAGGAATGGGAAGAGGATAAAGCCAAACGAGAGCGCACGGAACTCGAAAAGCATCTTCATGAACTCCGGGAGGAGAAGGCCAAGGTCACCCGGAGGCTTCGCGACATCAGGGAATCCGAAACGCATACCCAATCAATCGCGGAGGGAACCTATCGTGGGACGGCAGCCAGAATAGCCGAAGCCGTAAACCGTGACCGAAGCGCCTATGTTTGGTTCACGGATTCCGTCCCCTTGGACAAGGCTTGCCCGATTTCTGCAGACGGTCTGCGTAGCGTTCTCGCGGCCTTGCGCCAATTCACGCCAGAAAAGCGCAAAGAACTACGATTTGCATGGCCGGAGGCATTGCCATCCTCCGAACGCTTCACCAATCTAGTGAAGGACGAGGCGAGCGCGACTGAAGAGGAGCAGAGATCGGAGAGCGGGGCCGATGAACGTATCTCTGATGTGTTGGCGAGTAACAATCCACCGACCGTCGAGGCGATTCGTGATGCTCTTTTCGGATTTCGCGTCACACGAAGACAATTAATGGCATTGCCCCATCCATGGATGAACGATGCCTTGGGCGATGTATTGGGCGGTCATTCGTCTCTGTGGTGCGAACTTCTCCGTGTTACGCGAGAGGCTATTTCGTCAATCGAGGGACTCGTTGCGCTCGCGGACGACACCAGCGTTACTTTTCCTGACACGACCGATATCAGAATGCTGCGAGAAGATGCTCGCAAGCTGAAAGAGCATATGGAGAACGGCGGGAAACTGGGTTGGGGCCTGTTCCGGCCAAAGCCGGTGAAAGAGCGGCTTTATGTGATCAAGTGTGTGAAGATTGACGGACGATCTTGTTCTACGATCGAGCATTTCTCAACTCTTACCGGCGCTCTGCATGTCCGCATCGAATGTAAGAAAGCATGGGGTTTCTGGGCAGGGAAAAGTGATAAAACTAAAGGGCCGTACGCCCTTCAACTGACCACCCTCAGATCGCTGCGCGACGCGCTTGGAAATGTCCTGGTGCTTGAAGACCTCATTGACAAATGTCTTGAGGCCATTCGTGAATGCCCGACTCTGGAAGAGCCCCTATGGGCTGACGAATCACAAATCGAAAGAATCATATCCTCCTGCCATCTCGCATTGGCTCGTATCCGCAAGAGGCTTGCCACGGAGGAAATCCAATTTGTTGAGACACCGGTTTCTCGCACGGCTGCCCAAGGCAACGCGCATCCGGTTGCCAACGAGTTGCTGAGCGCAATTCGTGGCCGCAACATAGATGGGTTCACGCGGTGCGCTAATACGATCCAGGATTTGGAAAAACAACATCAGCACCTACACAAGGTGGATGAATATCTTTCAAAGCTACGCCGCCTGCTTCCACAAACCACAAAGTCTTTGGAACAAACTTGTAACGATCCATATTGGGAGGACCGAGTCCAGCGAATTGGAGATGCTTGGCATTGGGCGCAGGCGCGCTACTGGATCGAGGATTACATCCAACAGGAAGATGTACCGGCGCTCGCCAATCGCGCGAAACAGATCGAGAACGAGATAAATGGCATTATTGCTGGACTTGCTTCACTTCATGCCTGGTCGTTCTGTTTCTCTCGACTCAAGGAAAACCATCGCCGTCACATGGTATCTTGGCAACGATCCATGCGGCGACTTGGCAAAGGGACAGGGAAACACGCGCCACGCCATCGTCGTGAAGTTCAAGAGCATCTGGATAAATGTCGCGAAGCGGTTCCTGCTTGGGTAATGCCACTGCATCGTGTTTGGGATACAGTGTCCCCCGCCCCGGGAATGTTCGACGTGATTATCATTGACGAGGCTTCGCAATGTGGTCTGGAAGGGCTTCCTCTGTTCTATTTAGGCAAGAAGGTGCTCATTGTTGGGGATGATAAACAGATCAGCCCGGAAGCAGGATTCATTGACAAGAATGCTGTGTTTAAGTCGATGGAGCAGTTCCTATATGACTTTGACTACAAGGATTCTTTTCATCATGACGCGAGCCTGTTCGATCACGGGAAACTTCGCTATGGAACCCAGAGGATCACGTTGCGCGAGCACTTCCGCTGCATGCCGGAGATCATTCGTTTCAGCAACGATCTTTGCTATGCGGATACGCCATTGATTCCCTTGAGGCAGTATGGACCGAACCGGCTGCCTCCGCTTGAGCATGTCTTTGTGCGTGACGGGTATCGGAAAGGTAGAAACACCCGAACGATCAATCTCCCCGAGGCGAATGCCATCGTCACGAAAATCACAGAACTGTGCGACGACGGCCGGTACGATGACAAGTCGATGGGCGTGGTTGTTCTTCAAGGCGAAGCGCAAGCGGCTTTGATTGAGAACCGACTGCTTGAACGCCTGGGAGCCGGAGAAATGGAGCGGCGCCGCCTGGTCTGCGGCAATCCTTACAGCTTTCAGGGTGATGAGCGAGACATCATGTTCCTGTCGCTTGTCGCGGCCAACAACGAAAGAATCGGAACTCTCACAAAGGCGTCAGATGAACGGCGTTTCAATGTCGCGGCCAGCCGCGCCCGCGATCAGATGATTCTCTTCCATTCCGTGACTTGTGAGGATCTCAACGCGTCCTGTCTTCGACGACGGTTGCTTGAATTCTTCGAGCGCACGAAGCCAAAACAGATTGCGGGAATTGATCGCGATGAACTTGAGCGACGGGCAGCCCAGGACAATCGATGCATTGTGAATCCTCCCGCGCAGTTTGGAAGCTGGTTCGAGGTTGATGTGGCCCTGGAGCTACTTCGCAAAGATTTCACTGTGCTCGCCCAGCATGAAGTCGCAGGCAAGCGGATCGACCTTGTGGTTGAAGGTGGGCAGGCACGTTTGGCGGTCGAATGCGATGGCGACCATTGGCATGGAGCTGACCGTTACGAGGCCGATATGCAACGCCAGCGACAATTGGAACGATGCGGTTGGGAGTTCTTCCGTGTGAGGGAATCGGTCTTTTACTCCAACAAAGATGACGCGCTCGATGGACTCTGGCAAGCGTTGGAGGATCGAGACATTTTGCCTCGCTTGTGACAGCGCAACCAAAAGTTGGCGACATCTGAATTTTTTCCAGTATGAAGCCTATCTTGGAGCGTGCTTGCCCCCGCGCAATCCCGGATCCGCCCGGTACCATCACGGTAAACAATGGTGGCCGCCTCTTCGCCCCGGCGCTCGAATGCTACCACGTGAACCGGTCCCGTCGGATCCAGTCCCGTGATTCGACTACCCGCTTTGATTTCCTCGATCTGCACGTATCCCTCCGAACCAATCCGTGCTGTGGCGGGACATGGTGATGACCAGCCCTGCGCCTGGGCGCTTCGACATAGGGGCATTGTAACGGGAGGAGCAACCTATGTTGGATAACGTGAAAAGCGTAGCACGCAACATGTCGCTATCCGTGAAAGCGAGAAATTCATGTACTGCAAAGTTCTCAAAAATGTTTGTGATCAAACGTTCGGCTTCCTCAACACCGATGATCCAGGTCGGAAAGCCGGAAAAGATGTACACGAGAAACTCGTTGGCAGATACAACCCGAAGAGCGACCCGACTTTAACGTCAAGGGCCAATTAAAGAGCCACGGCGACGCGCTCGCATGGCTGATTGAAGACGATTGAGTGGTGCATAATCACTGCAACCCTCACCGGCAAAATGATCCCGCCGCCACCTGAATCCCAAGGCCACACCGGACAGGCGGATGGGGAAGCCGCTTTAATGCGGCTTCCCCCTTACCTTGTCGTCTTACAATATTTTTTTGGCGTTGGCGATTGCTTTCCGTAAACGGTGTTCGCCGGCCACGGCCGCTTGATCCAGGTAACGGAAAACGGCGTACTGCGCCGGGGTCGGCCTGACATAAGCCAGACCGACATTGGCCTCCAGATAGGCCAAGTGCCCGTGCACCTTCGGTTGATGCAGCAGGTCGCCCTCGCTCGAGTGGATGTTCATCTGCACCAGGGCATTAAGCTCGCGGTTCAGTGTGGCCAGGGCCTGGTGTACCGGTGCCGTTTTCACGTGCTGACCGGCCAGCGCCGATTGCAACCGATCGCGTATGCCGAGGGCCGCATTGAGCGTCTTGTCGAGCCTGTCAAGCGCATGATTGATCTTCAACTGCAACGCAAAACGTGCTTTGAGATCGGACTGACTGCTGTCGATTCGGGGATCGAGCGTCACCTTGAACGTGTGCACGCTCTTGTTGCCGCCGTAGTCGAGCACCACATGGTAGATGCCGGGCAACACTTCCGGCCCCGCCACCGAAATCGCCAGGCCGCCCGCTGCCGCCGGCGGGTAGAAGCCCTTGACCCGGGCCGCATCCGGATAGCGAAGATTCCACTGGAAGCGGTTCATGCCGGGAGCGCTGGCCGTATGCCGACGTGCGGCCAGCGCCTGCTTCTGGTGCGGCGTCATGCCGCTGGTGTCCGGCTGCTTGTTGTGCTTCGGCTGCAGATGCAACGTAAAACTGCGAATCGTTTCACCCTGCAAATTTGTGAAACTCAGGGTGACCGGCGTCTTGCCGGTGTAGTCCTGCGGCAGATGGAAGAAAACGGTGGCACCGAAGGGTGGATTCTCGCCGGCACCCTTTCCCGCACCCGGATAATCGGGCCGGCCATAAGCATGCGTAAGCCATGCCGTTTCCGGCGCAAATACGGCAGGCGTATCGGTACCCGGCGCCGGTTGTTGCGTCAACTGCTCCAGCAAAGCCAGGTTGTCGAGCACCCAGAACGCCCGCCCGTGGGTGGCAACCACCACGCTACCCTGCCGATTGTCGATGGCGATACCGCGTACCTGCACCCGGGGCAGATTGAGGCTGAGTGGCTGCCAGTGCCGGCCGCCGTTCAGGCTGACATACACCGTGTTTTTGGTACCGAGAAACAGCAGGTTGGCATCCTTCGGATCCTGACGCACTGCAAATATGTACTGGTCGGCAGGCAGCCCCCGGGTCATGGCCGTCCAGTGACGGCCGTAGTCCGTGGTCTTGAACACATAGGGCTGGAAGTCGTCCCACATATAGCGGCTTGCACTCAGCCAGGCCGTGCCCCGGGCGATGTGCGAAGGCTGAATGGAGGTTACGTCCGACCATTGCGGCAAGGCCGCAGGACGCACCTCGCGCCAATGCTTGCCGCCATCGGTGGTGACGTGCACCAGTCCGTCGCTGGAACCGGCCCAGATCAGGTTGCCGTCAAGCGGTGAAACAGCCAACGCCGAGACCGACGGATAGATTTCGGCACCGGATTGGTCGAGATCGATGGGGCCGCCGGTCGGGCCTTCGGTGCGCGGATCGTTGCGCGTCAGGTCGGGACTAATGGTCTTCCACGCCTTGCCGTAGTCATCGCTTTTCATCACGTACTGCGAGCCGATCAGCAGCTCTTTGGGATTCACCGGCGAGAACAGAATCGGGTGGATCCAGGCAAAGCGGTACTTGAGCTCGGCGGCCGCAGCGCCGTCCTTGTAATTGGGCCAGGGACTCACACTCTGGTATTGCTCATCCGCCCGGTTGTATTTGACGAAAATGCTGTAATAACCGCTGCCGTAGGTAATCTTCGGATCACCGGGCTGGGGCACCACGACCGTGCTTTCCCCATAGGCCACCCTATGCCAGGCATTGAGCGGAATCTCCCCGTTGCGCGTCGCGCTGGGCCCCTCGAAGGAACCCTCATCCTGCTGCGCACCATAGATGTGGAAGGGAAACCGACCGTCCAGATTCACGTGGTAGAACTGGCCGGTGGGTTGATTGTGTTCGCTGCTCCAGGTCTTGCCGCTATCCACGGATACCGTCGCACCGCCGTCGTTACCTTCGAGCAGAAGCTGCGGATGCTTCGGATTGATCCACACGATGTGGTTATCGCCGTGTGGCGTGTGCAGCTTCTTGAACGTCCGACCGCCGTCATGGGAGACGAAGAGCGCACCCACCTGCGGCATGTACACGGTATCGGGGTCGGTGGGATCAACATAGATCGCCATGTAGTAGAAGGCCCGCTGACGCAGCTTCCACTGTTTGTTGACCCGCTTGAACGTCCGGCCGCCATTGGTCGATTTGAATACGCCACCGTGCCTGGCCTGGATCGCGACGTACACCACATTCGGATTGCTTGCAGCCACCGCCACACCGATCTTGCCCAGCACCCCCTGCGGCAACCCCGCATGATGGGTGATATCGATCCAGTGCGCCCCGCCGTCGGTGGTCTTGTACAGGCCGCTTCCCGGTCCGCCGCTCGAAAGCTTCCAGGGCGTGCGATATGCCTGCCAGGCCGCGGCATACAGCACGTGCGGGTTTTGGGGATCCATCACCAGATCGACGATGCCGGTCTTGTCGTTTACGAACAGCACCTGGTGCCAGGTCTTGCCGCCGTCGCCCGAGATCGACTTGGGCATGGTGCCGCCAATGTCGCTGCTCTTGCCGCCCAGGCCGAGGATGGTCTTACCGTCCTTGATCAGAACGAACGTCGTGTGCCGGCC
>CAJXGK010000070.1 GCA_913053815.1 uncultured Rhodanobacteraceae bacterium | reverse complement strand
CATCGGAGAAAAATCGCACCGGCTTTGAGGAACAGGCCCATGTTCAGGATGCCGGCGGTGGCCATGAGTACGCTGATGGCGTTGACCAGGCTGTGTTCGTTGATGAGTTGGCCGAGTGGGCGGTAGTCCTGTCCTAGGGCGGTGATGGCCAGAGCACGTTCCGTGGCACTACGAGTCAGGGCTTCGCGTAAAGGTGTACCGGGATTGACGAAGGCTGCCCCGGGTAGCACTAAACCCATAGCCTCCAGCAACATCTGGTTGGAGTTGGCGGTGCCGTAGAAGGTGCAGGTGCCGGGAGCATGGTAGGCGCCGGCTTCGGCCTTTAGCAGTTCTTCGCGACTGGCCTTACCGGCCGCATAGCGTTCACGTACTTCTGCTTTGACCTTGTTCGGCAGGCCCGATGGCATGGGCCCGGAGGGCACAAAAATGCCCGGCAGATGCCCGAAAGACAGCGCTCCGATCAGCATGCCCGGCACAATCTTGTCGCAGATGCCAAGATACAGTGCGCCGTCGAATACATCATGGCTGAGGGCGATGGCGGTACCTTGGGCGATCACATCACGACTGAACAGTGAGAGTTCCATGCCGGCCTGGCCTTGGGTGATCCCGTCGCACATGGCCGGTACTCCGCCGGCTACTTGGGCTGTGCCACCCGCGGCCCGGGCGGCAGCACGGATCTTCTCTGGAAAATTCTGAAACGGCTGGTGGGCCGAGAGCATATCGTTGTAGGCGGTGACGATGCCGAGGTTAGGGCCTTGTTCACCCATTAGCCGGTTCTTGTCGATATCACCGCAGGCGGCCGTTCCATGGGCCAGATTGCTACAGCTCAGATGGGTGCGGAAGGGTTGGGGTTGGCGTGAGTGTTCGATCATTTCCAGATAGCGCGCTCGACCATCATGGCTGCGCTTACGGATACGTTCAGTTACTTCACCGATACGGGAATGCAGGTTCATAGGGTTCTCCAGATTCAGAATTTAGGGGTGCCAGTGCACGGCCAGTGCGGTTCCCGAGGTTTCCCAGGTGGTACGTACGGGGGCCTGACGTGCATCGGTGTACTTGCTACAGGCCTGCTCAAACACGGCGAGCTTGTGCGTGCCGGTGAGTAGCAGCAAGCGCCGTTGGGCCATGCCAAAACCAGTCGGGGTCAGACTTACTCGATGCGGCCAGCTGCCGGCACCGGGACAGCCCGTAGCATCTACGGCTATATAGGGTGCTGGACTGGTCAGCGCGGCATCAAGATTGCTGGCACCGGGAAACAGAGAGGCGGTATGCCCGTCTCCCCCCATACCTAGTACTACGACACTGATCGGTAGGGACTCACCAGCCAGGCGCTGACTGGCATCATAGGCAGCGTGAGTCGGATCGAGATCGGTGTCGAGCAGAGGCCAAAAACGGGCTTTTGCCGCTGCTCCTGTGAATAGGTGTTCACTCAGCAGATCGGCGTTGCGGCCGGGCTGACCCGCGGCGATGATCCGTTCATCAACCAGCGATACCGTGATCTGTGGCCAAGGTAGATCGGCCTCAGCCAAGGCGTGGAAGATGGGAATGGGGGTGAAACCTCCAGAGAGCAGCAGCAGCACATTCCTGGAACTGCGCAGATCGGCATGTAGTGCCTGTACGATGATTGTGCTGCAGGCTCGAACCCAGGCAGTCTGGTCGATATATCTGTGAATGACGGGCTGCTGGTGTGGGTTTACAGGGGTGTTGGCAGTCATGCTGGTCCTTGTTTGCAGACTCTGGCGTCACCGGCACGATGGATGCGTATCGTACCTGAAGCCAGCGCTGCAGCACCCAGTAGGCCGGGACAGGGGTGACGCATAGCCAGCAATGGAACTCGCTGCAGGGCAACACTGAAGCGACCCTTGAACTCGAAACGATGTCGACAGGGGCCCTTTTCAATCAAGCTCAATAAGGGTTCGATAATTCCACCCGCAAGGTATACACCATCCCAGGCGCCAAAGCATAAAGCCACATCTCCAGCTACCGCACCCAGTACGGCTGCAAAGACTTCCAGAGTGTGGTGGCAAATGAGATCGCCTTGGTCTGCGCAGCGGGTGATATCTTCGGGGCTGGGTGGTTCACCCGTTTGACCGGCTATTTCACTCAGCGCAGAATAGATATTGACCAGCCCACGACCACAGATCAGACGCTCGTAGGACACCCGGCCATAGCGTTGTGCTAGACGCTTGAGGATTTCAGCTTCCTCTTCGTTACCGGGAGCAAAGTCCATGTGGCCCCCTTCGGTTTCGAGAACAAAGCCTTGCCGGCCGTTGAGAAAAGCCGCGCTAACACCCAGTCCGGTCCCAGGCCCGAGTACTGCCAGAGAGCGTTCGCCGGTAGCAGGTCCGGGGGCCGGAGCCCCGATCCTGTGTACGTCCTCACTGTCGAGTAGGGCCAGACTGGCGGCCTGAGCGGCGAAATCATTGACGATACGCAATGAATCGAATTGCAGACTGCGACGGGTACTGTCAATGGAGAATGCCCAGGGCTGGTTGGTAAGCTTGACTTGGTCACCGCGCACATGGGCGGCGATAGCAATGAGCCCACTGTTGGCCTTGGTATCAAGGGTCTGCAGATGGGTTTGGATTGCCTCAGCCAGATTGGGGAAATCGATAACCTGATATACCCGTACGCTATCCTGGAGTAGCGGTTGCTCCCGGGTCGGGTCGGCCAGGGCCAGACGTAAATGGGTGCCACCGATATCGCCAATGAGCGTTACCGAGCTCACCGTTTTTTCTCTCGGCGATAGCGACCTGCTGCGGAGATGGTTCCCGGTAGGAAACGAGCGGCGTCTTGGGGGCCCCAGGAACCCGCCATATACGGTGACACCGGTAGCGGAGCCGCATGCCAGGCGTGGATAACGCTATCAATCCAGCTCCAGGCCGCTTCGACTTCATCGCCACGCACGAACAGGGTTGGATTACCGTGTAGGGCATCGAGAAACAAACGCTCGTAGGCGATACGTCGGCGCCGACTTACTGTGGTTGACAGGTTCAGCGAGATGGGCTGCAGCTCCAGCCCACCCCATTCGGGCGCAGCGAGACTACTCATCAGTTCCAGTTCGATATTGCCCTCAGGCTGCAAGCGGATGACCAGACGATTAGGCATGGCATGCTTGCGGCTGGGGCGGTCAAACAGCCAGTGCGAGACCGGTTTGAAATTGACCACGACCTGAGTGCGGCGCTCGGCCATACGTTTGCCGGTGAACAGGTTGAACGGCACCCCGGCCCAACGCCAATTGTCGATGTAGGTGCGCAGGGCTATCTGGGTTTCAATATTCTCCTGGCCACCGGGCAGGGCATAGCCTTGTACCGGGCGGCCGCCGACTACGCCGGCTTCATAACGACCGCGCACTATATGTTCTTTGGCGGTCGCGCCTTGCATCGGTCGTAGGGCCTTGAGTACTTTCAGTTTCTCATCGCGTAGCGTGTCAGCTTCGAGATTGGAAGGGGGATCCATGGCGATCAAGCATAGTAACTGCAACATGTGGTTTTGTACCATGTCACGCAACGCACCATAATGAGCGTAGTAGCTTTCACGCCCGTCCACGCCCACGGTTTCAGCTACCAGAATGTGTACCGATTCGATCCAACGCCGACTCCAGACGGCTTCCAGCAGGGTATTGCCGAAACGTAGGGCGATCAGGTCCTGTACTGTGGCTTTGCCCAGATAGTGATCGACGCGATAGATACGTTGTTCCGGCAACCATTGCCGTAGGGCCTGGTTGACCGCCCGCGCGGATTGTAGGTCGTGGCCGATGGGTTTTTCCAGCATCAGGCAGGCTGGATCATCAAGTAACCCTGCGGCCTCGAGCCCTTCGGCAATGGGCAGAAACAAGTCCGGCGGAGTAGCAAGGTAACTGAGTATTTCCGGGCCGAGGTTCTCCTGCTTGAGAACCTGTAAGGAAGCCGGATTACTCAGATCGGCGCTTACGTAATGGGTGTGCTGCAATAGCTGGGTGAAGGCTTCGGGATCGAAATCGGAGGCCCCGGCATCCTCTTCGGTACGTTCGATCAGCTTTTTCCGGAAACTATCGTCATTTAGCGCTTGCCTGGCTATCGCCAGCACCCGGAAATCATCGGGGAGCAGGCGGTCGGCCCAGAGGTTAGCTAGTGATGGAAAGATGTGTTTACAGGCCAGATCGCCGGTCGCGCCGAACAGAAGCAGCGTGTCATGCATAGAACATTTTCTCCTGCGTAGTAGTACTTACAATTCAGGCTTCAGGTCTCAACGGCAGGGTGGCACCGTGGTTAGCAGGCACCTTGATGTAGAACGGGAACCGTCCTTGATCGTGAGTTTCTGCGTGGTGTGTCAACATGGTCAAAGGCCAAGTGCTGGGCGTCGCCGGGCTATCACGAGTAACGATTCAGCAGCAGTCTGATGCAATAGCCGTACGCAGTACCTCTGCTAACCATAGCATGGTGCGCTGCAAGGAGACCTTTGCATTGACCCCGTTGGTCGACACTTTTTTGATCTTACGAAGCAATTATGTATCGTTGTTTTCGTGGCCCGGCCCAGTGGGGTTACTCGTTACGGTCGTAGAAAAATCAACGCAGTGGTTTCAAGAATCGGCCTCCAGTACCGGTCTGACGTCCGGTATGGGAATCCGCACCCGCATTACCAGCAGCGCGGCAATGGCAAGGAATACCCCGGCTAAGCGGATGACGTTGTCCGGGTTGCCGCCGAGTCCGTGGTTATAAAAAAGGGGAATGGTGAGGCTTTCGATCAGCATTGGCAGTACGATAAACGCGTTGAATAGGCCCATGTAAATGCCATTTCGCTCAGCCGGAATACTACTGGTAAGCATGGCGTACGGGTTACCCATCATACTGGCCCAGGCCAGACCTACGCCGACCATCGGTAGTAGCAGCAACCAGCGGTTGTGTATCCATGGCAGTACGAACATGCCTACACCGGCTGCGGTTAGACAGAGGGCATGGATATGCTTGATACCCATGCGGCGGGCCAGTGGCACTAGGGCGAAGGCACTGAGGAAGGCTACGAAATTATAAAACCCGCCGATCTGCCCATTGATGAGTACGGCTTGGGTGAAGCCCGCCGAGTGGGTGTTAGTGGTGCCGAATAGGCTGTGGGACAGGGCAATGGGGATATACTGCCAGTAAGCAAACATCGCGTACCACTGGAAGATCATCATCATCGCCAGTTGCCGCATCGGGATCGGCATCTCGACCCAGGCATCGTATATTTCTCGCACTGTAGCACCCGCAGAGTGCGATATCGTACGCATGCGTTCGAGTTCTACGGTGCTGGGCGGTAATTCCGGTGTGGTCCAGGCTGACCAACTCACTGTTACCACGGAGAGCACCCCACCGATCATGAACGCGGCGACAATCGTTTCTGGAATGCCATAGGAGGTGGCCGCGGTCGCGTTCATCCCCAGTAGGATCAGTAGCGATGGTGTCAGATAGGCGAGGGTTTGTGAAAGCCCAGTGAAGGCGCTCTGGGTCAGAAAGCCCAAGGTATGCTGACTGTGGTCGAGGCGGTCGCTGACAAAGGCTCGATAGGGTTCCATGGTCACATTGTTGGCCGCGTCAAGGATCCATAGCAGGGTTGCTGCCACCCATAATGTGGGGCTGAAGGGCATGGCAAACAGAACAATGCTGCAGATCATCGCACCGACGAAAAAATAGGGTCGGCGGCGACCCCAGCGGGTTACTGTTCGATCACTGAAGGCCCCGATTAATGGTTGTACCAGCAGGCCGGTAATCGGGCCGGCCAGCCACAACAACGGGAGGATGGCATCGTGGGCGCCCAGGTATTTGTAGATCGGACTCATGCTGCTCTGTTGCAGTCCGAAACTGAATTGGATGCCGAAAAAGCCCACATTCATACTGAGAATCTGTAGAAAGGTCAGGCGGGGCTTTAGTGCTCTCATTGAGTCGACTCTACGGATTGGGTTGGGTAAGGCGTAGCCGGGTCAGACTACGTTCGGATCACATTACCGGTGAGGGTGTGGTAGTTGGTTGGGGGAGTTCCCAGCGTTGCTGCCAGCAATGATAAAAAGCAAGGTGCTCCGGGGTGGCTCCGTGTAGGGCACAGATTGCGGCAGCAAAGCGGTTACCACGCTGCAGAGTATCGGTTTCGGACCAGCCCAGGCCGAGTCCGGCAAGCCATATCGCCGCTACGGCATCCCCCGCCCCGACTGTATCGATGATGGTTGTCGGTATGCCGGCCTCAACGGCCAAACAAGTGCCGTGCTGGTTCCAAATAGCGGTACCCTCGGAACCATGGGTGACGATGAGACGTCGTGTACCGGTGTTCTGCAGCAAAGTATCGATTTCCTTGCACTGCTGGCTGGTTGCAGGCAACTTGGCAGCACGTCGGCTCGGTAGATTGAACCAGTTCAACAACAAAGCCAGTTCATCGACGTTGAGCTTGAGGATGTCGATATGCTTCAGCAGCTGCAGAACATGAGCGGGGTCAATCTGTCCCGAGCGCCAATTCAAGTCGACGAAGGCCCGGTGTCGCAGGGTCTGGCGTAGCTGTACAAACTGTTCTCTGGCATAGGCACTACGTAAGGCCAGTGTACCGAAATACAGCCACGGGGCCGGATCAGGTTTCACCGGGTGCCAGTATGCGGGCAGCTGTTGCAGTGCTTCGTGTGTATCGATGAAGTCATAGGCTTGTTGCGGACTTATCTCGAAGTCATGTCCACCCGAATTCTCATGGATATCGACACGGCCCGTTGGATAATAGGGGTCACACTGAACCCCCCGGGTTTCAAGCCCGAAGCGCGCGGCCTGGTTACGCAGGCGGGTAGCGCCCGCATCTTCGCCCAGGCGGGTGATCAGCCAGGGCCGCAGACCTAGGGCTGCCAGGTGGCAAGCCACGTTGTAAGGGGCCCCGCCAGGAATCTGCTGTTCCCCAAAAGCATCGATCAGTGCTTCTCCGAAAATGATGACGGGCCCGCCGCTCCGGGTGGGTTTATCGGTTCCGTTCATGATTGCTTATGCAACCAGTGCATGGCCCATGGAGCAAGGGTGACTGTGGCCGCAGTGGGATCCAGGGGGGGGGGGTCGCTGATGGGAGCCAGTACATCGATCCATAACCCTTCTGCCAGGGTGGTGCATGACCACGCTGGGGGATGCAGAGTCACGGGATGGCTGGAAAAATTCATAATGGCCAGGAACCGCTCACCACGTTGCAATAGCAGTACCGCCGGGTCTTCACAATCCAGCAGATGAATAGGGGCAAGAGGATCCAGACCTGCCAGTTGGCGGCGTTGTTCGGCCATGCCGCGTAACCAATTAAAGGCCTGGGCCGGAGGGGAATCGGGAAACCCGGTGGGTTCATATCTAGATGGATCAAAATACGGACGTTGTAGCCAGCGGCCGTCGGCCTTGCAGCGGGCGGCATCCGCAGCGCTTTCATTGTTGCCCAACAGGCACTCATCACCCATGAAAATAAGGGGGACTGCACCGACACTGAAGCACAGACCATACAGGAGTTTGAAGCGCTGCAGGGCGGCCTTTCGTTCGGTGGCATTGACGGCATGTTGGAAGCCGGTCAACGCGGCGGTCATCCCGTTGCTGCCGCGAACGCTGCCGTCGGCGCCAGGTTGAAATGGGTCCCCCCGGCCGAAGGCATCAGCACCATGGCCTTCGAGACGGTCCGCAATATGACGAATACGCGTGGGAAAATCGAACCCCAGTTGTTCCATATCCGGCCCCAGTAGGTTCCAGACGATTTCGTCATGGCAGCGCACGTAACTGACCCAGCCGGTATGGGCAGGAACAGATGGGGTGTTGCGCAGAACTTCGCACACCAGTTCCGCATTGTCTTCGGCAAGGCTAGCCCAAGCGCTAGCCATAAGACTGCTGTGATAGGCAAGATGGCATTCTTGCCCAGGATTTTCACCGCCCCCCAGATAGGGCGGTAGGTCGTGAGTCGGTACAATGGCCTCGGCCTTCAGCAGCACGGCGGGTGCCGCCAGGTCCACGATGGCTCGTAGTGCCTTGGGAATCAGGTGCACTTCCGGCTG
>CAJXGK010000069.1 GCA_913053815.1 uncultured Rhodanobacteraceae bacterium | reverse complement strand
CCGACTCAACAATCTCAAAGTCATCGTCCAGCTCCGGCGGCTTCTGCTCCTCAATGTATCGTTACCATACCTCAGCGTTTACATGGCCACTCGTGCCTACCCTACCCAGTAGTCTCGTACCCACAAATTATGGCCGACAAAATTTCGTTTTGATTTTCGTACGCTCCCGCAATATGGATCGCACTACTACCCTTAATATACCCAACACCTAGCCGTGGCGATGAATCAGGCCCGTTTGGATCCGTGTTGTTCGTTCTTGGGTACTAAAGTCAAGCGCACATCGCCGCCCAGTGCATCGCCATAGCGCCGCAATGTGGCAATGGATGGGGTGTGCTTGCGCGGCTACCGACACTGGACTCCAGGCGTGCAACCAGGACTGCGGAACCCCCATGCCCATGCGCTCAGCCACCTTGGCTTGCGTCAAGCCCGCCTCGCGCCGCACGCCCCGCCGGAAATCTGCCACAGGTAGCATCCAAGTCGAAATTGGACTAGGCAGTATGGCAGCATGCCCGCATTTTGGCCGGGTCGGTAATGCCGGCCCGGTGAAGATAAGCCGCTGGGCTAATAAAAACCCAACGACGTGACGCGCTGTGAAATCGGGTGTTCAGGTTTTTCCAAAATTGGTGTTCATTTGCACAGGAATGCGCATCTGGCCCCAAGCATTCGATAAAAATCTGGCGACGCGGGCCAGTATTAAATCTCACGTAGAACCAGTGCTAGGTCGTCCTTTCATCGTCAGTGATCCACGCCGTACGAAAGACAGCTTTCCAGTCGTACTGCCATACAGGTAGTAGCGACTCCATGCTTGTTGCATGAAATAGTGAGTAGTACTTGACGTAAAGTTTTTCAAGGAAATCAATGCAGGCATCCACCTCATTAAACGTTGGTACCCCTGACGGTTCGCGCGTATCACGATGGGCGATTCGCTTGTCGGCAAAGTCCTCACAACGACAACTTATCTCCTGTAGCTGCGCGAGGTCGCTAATGATGAATGCAGAGTCAATATGTGTTGCTCCAGGAGACGCAAATCTCTCAAAATCTTGGTCGGCATACTTCCGCATGCGAGACTCCCTGTACAAACTGACGTAATAGCTTCGAGTAAATGTTTTCGGAGACTCAATCAACTCCGAAAATAGCCGAGCTACCGAAACGCTTTCTTTATTGCACTTAAGCTGACGACGCAACCCGATAATTGTATGAGATATATACGTGGTCGAGAGATAATCATAAAAGGAACTCGGTTTGTGTAATTGGGGATTGTTGTTGATCATCGTTTGAACTTCGTGGAAGATATATTTTCCGATTATAAGCCCACTAACCTCACCTTCGATGATCTTAAGCCATGTTAGCCACTTATTAAGTTTTGGGTCCATGATTAATTTAACTATTTAATTGAAGTGTTTCATTTCTTGAGAAACTAGAAGGAAGTACTTCCTAATGATTTTGAGGCCTGGAGGATTGAAAAGATACCCCCCATAGCAGGGGTCGCCACAGGTATAATGTTCGGAGTATATATCTGAAACAGAATCAATCATCAGATTTATATCAGCATTGGCTTGCCAAGAAATAAATCATGGGCCAACTGGTACCTTGAACGTCTGTTTACAACATTGCGACAGGAGTGCGCCTCGTCACCAAAAGGCAGGTTTGGGGAGCACTGTGCCCCCCGGCGCCACGTCCAATACAATTCGAGCAGGACTGGCGGCCCATCAAACAGAACAAACTAGCCCATGAGCAGGGTTATGAGATCCGAAATTCGAGGGCAAGGTCAGTAGTCAGCCGCTACAAGTCGCTGGCGGACATCGAGCGCGGCTTTCGAGGGCTCAAATCAGAACTCGAAATCGGTCCGGTTTATCATCGTTTGCCCGACCGCATCCGCGCTCATGCATCGATCTGCTTCATGCCACTGGTCCTGTATCGCATCATGCGCCAGCGTCTCCAGGCCAAGCAGACCGGCTTATCTCCGGAACGCACGCTATCACTGCTGCGCAGGATTTAGCACCACCGCATCACCCTCAATAACACCCAGCCCGTTTCGGAGATCTCCTCCATCAATCAAGAACAAGCCAGGATTTTTTTCACACTGACCATCAAAAAACCACAAGTAACAAGTCTTCAGCCCTTTTGTAATGGAGCATTTTGAACCTCACCATCGAGGATGCAATGACTTACGCGCCTAACTGTCGAACTCGGGTGGACCTTTTATGAAAGATGTTGACGGTAGGGCAAAATATAGCGCTCAATCGCGCTGCTGTACCAAACCAGGAATATCCTGCTAGGAATCAATGAACAAGACGATTGCAACGAATCGGAGCTATTTTGCCTCCGTCAACCCAAGCAGACGCGCATGATGGGTAAGATGATCCTCGATAAACGTCTGAATGAACCAGTAGCTATGATCATAGTCTGGATGTCGGCGTAGGGTGAGATGCTGTCCGGACGCTGTGGCTGAATTCGCCAGTGCATCGGGATGTAATTGGCTGTGAAAGAACTCGTCTCGCTCACCCTGATCGACGAGAATTTCGCCCGGATACGAGTGGCTGGCCATTAGTAAGCTGGCATCCCATTCTGCCCATCGTGACAGTTCACCTCCGAGATAGTGACGGAACGCTTTTTCGCCCCACGGTACGGCGACCGGGTTGCAGACTGGGGCAAACGCGGATACGGATTGCCAACGATCAGGATTTCGAAGTGCATTGACTAACGCACCGTGACCACCCACCGAATGACCAAATAAGCCACGACAATCAGGCAGGGCGGGAAAGTTGGCTTCGATGACGTCGGGCAGCTCATCGTTGATATAAGTGGCCATGCGATAATGCCGGGACCAGGGTTTCTCTGTAGCGTCGATATAAAAACTCGCGCCGACACCAAAGTCCCAGTGGTCGGTGTCACCGGGAAGGTCAAGTCCACGCGGACTCGTATCACAGGTGACCAGTATCAGACCGAGTCGCGCGGCAAGACGCTGGGCGCCCGCCTTGATCATAAAGGTCTCCTCGGTACAGGTCAGACCGGCGAGGAAGTACAATGCAGGTACGCGACTCGATCGAGCTAGGGGCGGCTGGTAGACAGAAAACCGCATCGGACATTCGGTGGAACAGGCTTCGTGCGAATAAAAGCCTATCGAGCCGTTATGGCACGAATATTCCGAAACAGAAGTGATCTTCTTATCCATACTGCTCATGGTGGGATCCTGAATTGGGAAGGCGGCAGTCATCCAGACTGCAGCCTTCCCGAGGAAGGTCACACTTCGACCGGTGCGCCACTGTTGGCCCAACCCTGATGCCGGGGCAGGCCATCATCCGGGAGGGTAAGCCATGCAAGCTTGGAGTTCACAAAAACGTAACGGTCAGGCTTCGCGCCGATATCCTGCCCACGATCCAGTGTAGGCACATGAATCAGCAGGTGCTCGGGAAAGGCATCTACATACAGAAACATGTGACAACCACACTCGCTGCAAAAACGCCTATGGCAGGTCGGTTTGGTGTCGTAGTTGTGAATCTTGCTCTCGCCTTGGGTAATACGAAATGTGCTACGCTCGACTACCGCGATAAGGGCCATCGCCCCTCCACTTATATCCGTGCAATCGGTACACAGACAATAGTGCACTTCGGCCGGAACCTTGGTGTATTCAAACCGTACCGGATTTTTCTCGCAACGGCACCGACCCGTTACCCGAATTGCTGTATCACTCATAATCACTCTCCTCGACTGATATTGCACTAGAATGAAGCTGACGCTGAAGCGTCAAAACGTGAGCACTTGAAGACGGTATGCTCAAAACCGGATCACCGATCGTATCGCCTTACCTTGGTGCAACAATTCAAACGCCTGGTTAATTTCACCCAGCGGCAATTCCCCGGTAATCATCTCATCTATTCGGATTTCACCCTTCATATAACGGTTGACATAGCCGGGAAGCTGACTCCGCCCCTTGACACCGCCAAACGCACTCCCGCGCCACACCCGTCCAGTGACTAGCTGGAATGGTCGTGTCCGGATCTCCTCGCCTGCGCCCGCCACCCCGATGATGACAGACTCTCCCCAGCCTTTATGACAGCACTCAAGTGCGGAACGCATAACATTCACGTTACCGATACATTCAAATGAGTATTCGACGCCACCATGGGTCAGCTCGACAAGAACCTCCTGAATCGGGTCGTCGTAATCCTTGGGGTTGACGAAATCTGTTGCACCGAGTGATTGGGCCAAAGGCCATTTGTCTGCATTGATATCGATGGCGATGATGCGTTCTGCCTTGGACATCACCGCACCCTGTATCACCGAAAGTCCGATACCACCCAAGCCGAACACAGCAACTGTGGAGCCAGGTTCAACTTTGGCAGTGTTAAGTACCGCACCAATACCAGTGGTGATTCCGCAACCCAGCAGGCAGACTTTTTCCAGTGGTGCTAAAGGATTTATTTTTGCCACGGCAATTTCTGGGAGTACCGTGTATTCGGAAAAGGTACTCGTACCCATGTAATGCAGTATGGGCCTGCCGTTGAAAGAAAAACGAGTCGTACCATCAGGCATTAGTCCCTTGCCCTGGGTCGAGCGAATGGCTTGGCAAAGGTTCGTCTTGCCCGAACGGCAATATTCACATTCACCGCACTCCGGGGTATACAACGGAATCACGTGGTCGCCGGGCTTTACACTGGTTACGCCTATGCCGACCTCCTCGACAATACCCCCCCCCTCGTGTCCAAGAATGCAGGGGAAATTTCCTTCTGGATCGCTTCCAGAAAGTGTGTAGGCGTCGGTATGGCAGACACCGGACGCCACTATGCGTACGAGTACCTCGCTGGCTCGCGGCGCCGCAAGATCGACTTCCTCGATTTCCAGCGGTCTACCCGCTTCAAAGGCAATAGCCGCTTTACTCTTCACGTATTTCTCCAGGTTTCAGAATCGTAAATAGTACGATTCAATGTGGTGGCACGCCCTGATGCACTAGGTGCACGCTACGGGCTTTTACGTACTGGTAAATAGTTTTCAGATCCAGAGGGGAAAAGAACCCCGCCCATGCAGGCATACCCTTGGCTTTGCGCCCGACCATGGCGATCCGCATCATTTCTGGTTCAGTCATCCCGTTGTCGACGCTTACACGAAGATCCGGCGCATATTCCGACCCTGTCGCATCGACACCGTGGCAACGAAAGCAGTATGAATTGAACAGCTCGTAGCCTCGAAGTACCGACTTGGTCACTTTCCTGGTTCCAGCTTGAAACACCGGGAAGGCAGTCGTGATCTGTTTCCCGTTGACCGTATACTTATAGGTTTTTAATGCCACTGCTGCGGTGTGTTTCGATGGCGTAGGAGACCCCAAGAGGATCCAGGTTGCTAACGTACCCAATTGCGCCTTGGTAAGATTCGGGTGTGGGGGCATTGGCACCTGCCCCCAACTACCAACGTGACCAAGTTTTATCGCTTTCTCAAGTACCGCCTTGACCCCGGGCTGTCCCGCATAACGTTTCGCAACTGCAGTAAACGCTGGCCCAACCACTTTGTGATCTATAGCGTGACAGGAAAAACAATTACTGTGTTGGGCGATGTTCTCTCCAGGATTCGTAGTCTTGGCAAATATGCTGCTTGCATAAGACAACCCGAAGAGGATGGCTAACAAGGCGACGAAAAGACCGGGCAATAGTGAGCAAGGCCTGTACGTGGTGGTACGCGATCCAGAGCCGGTAGAAAAGGTATCTTGGGCTGTCATTGATTGGCTTCCGTACGGGTTGTTGAGGCAAGAGCATAGTTTGAATGGGCTGTCACCGTATGATGACGGATCTGCCGCACCATCATTTCAAGATCCGCACGTTGTATTGCTTCATAATCTGGCTAATTTGCTCCTGATGGGTGGCAATGACGTGATCCAGTTGTTTTTTGAGCTTGTTGTCTCCCGGTTTGACCGCCATGGACATAAAAAATGAATAGCGTTCTGGACTGCCCATTGCATTGGTATTAGGCACGCGGGCCATGGTCAAATCAGGAAACTCCTTCATGTAATAGCCAATAGCTGGTTCCCAGGTAATCAATATGTCGATTTTTCGTCTTTGCACCGCTCGTAACGTATTGTCAGGAGAAGTATTTTTTTTCTCTGCAGTATGGAAAACTTTCGCACGCATCACTAACCCACGCATTTTCAGACCAGTTTGGGGTGGCGTATTATCCTCGTAGCCAATTTTAACTTTTTTAAGAACTGGTGAATCCAAGCCACCACTCAAGTTGTAATCGCTTGATTTGCGGTAAACGAAAACATAACTCGAACCGTAATATGGCCTGGTGTACATTTCCTCGGGATCCCCATAGGGAAGATTCATCACGATATCGCACTTTCCCTTATCGAGTCCCAAAGCGAGGAAATTGTCGTAGCCACCACTCTGACGATAACTTGACCATACATATTCGAGTGGGCGATCTAGTGCTTTGGACATCAGCTCAGCAACCTTGTTTTCGAAACCCTGCCCAGCCTGATTGGAATACGGCATGTAATTGGGATCGGCGCAAACGCGTAGTGGGGGTGCAGCCCAAGCTTGGGGGCTGGATGCTAGCAGCAATACACTTGCAAGCAGAACAATAAAACCGCTTTGTATACGACAACCTAGTAGATTATTCACTTGCAAAACCTCAGGTAATGAATGATGTGCTCTAAAGCCCACCCCGGAATGCATTATTCATGCATGTCCGGGGGGTAAATGCTACGGGGGTAGCTGCTGCACTCTGCTTCTCTGTTCAGTTTCTTGGAAGCGCGAACACCATCAATGTTCCTCCCAACTGAGTGTATTGGTCTAGACTTGCCGTTAGACCTACCGCTCCTAAGCCAGCCGTCGACTTATGCAGGTGGTTGGTCATGCCAATCGCCGCCCAGCCGCCAACTCCCGTTAGCACGGCAACGTACTGCCGTCCATTGTGCATATAAGTAATTGGATTGCCGATAATTCCGGATGGCGTATGGAACTGGTAAAGTATCTTCCCTGTTCTGATATCGACGGCACGGAAATCTCCTTTCAAGGTACCGTAGAAGGCAAGGCCGCCTGCAGTAGTAAGCGCACCACCCCAATCCTGGAACATGGAGGGGATTTCCCAACGGGTCTTGCCGGTAACCGGGTTATAGGCAATGAAGCGGCCACGATTTCCGCCAGGTCCGGGGTACATATTTACGATTGCGCCAACGAAGGGGAATCCCGCCATATATTTGACTTTAAAGGCTTGATAGTCCATGCACAGGTGATTTAACGGGATGTAGAACAGCCCAGTCTGCGGATCATAAGATGAGGGTTGCTCGTCTTTGTCACCCTGTGACGCGGGGCAAATACCTTTGACATTGACGCCTTGCTTGGTCATGTACCGCGGGTTTTTATATGGCATCCCGGTTTTCATGTTGTAGCCGTACGCCCAGTTGACAGATCGATCGTACTTATGGATGGCAATCAGCTTGCCATTCGTACGATTGAGCACAAAGGAGAATCCATTACGGTCGAAGTGACCAAGCGCTGGAACCTCATGATGGCCGACCTTGGCATTGAACAGCACCATCTCATTAATACCATCGTAATCCCAGCCGTCGTGGGGAGTCATCTGGTAAACCCATTTAGCAACGCCGGTCTGGAGATTGCGAGCAAAAATCGACATGGACCAACGGTTCAGTCCAGGGCGTTGTGACGGGTTCCATGTACCCGGATTGCCACTACCGTAATAGATCAGATCAAGTTTTGGGTCATACGAATACCAACCCCAAGTAGTTCCTCCGCCGATCTTCCATTCATCCCCCTTCCAGGTCTTTAGACTGGAGTTCACGCCGACAGGCTGCTGAGTGGGGCCGTAGAGCGTCTTGTTGGGGTTGAAGAGCAGGTCACGATCCGGGCCTTCGCTATAGGCACGCCAGAGCATCTTACCCGTGTTCGGGTTGAGCGCTGTCATGTAGCCGCGCACACCAAATTCACCGCCGGATACACCCACCAATACGACGTTATTGAATACTTGTGGTGCCGCTGTAATCACTTGTCCGAGCTTGGGATCGGCATTCCGGAACTTCCATTCGACGGCACCTGTTTTGGCATTTA
>CAJXGK010000068.1 GCA_913053815.1 uncultured Rhodanobacteraceae bacterium | reverse complement strand
GAGCCCCTGAAGATTGGTGGCAAAGCGGTGCAGAAAGTGTTTGCCGGACCGTTCGCCACGCGTGCAGGTGCCGAGGATGCCCGGTTACGCATTCGTCGTCGGTATCCCAGAATTCCCGCTGTGTTGCTGGTAACCGCTCGCAACGTCAAGACTAGTCAGCCGGGTACCGCGCTGCCTGCCAAGCAGCCTGGCGCCTGGGTAGTACAGGTCGCCGCGTTTCGTCATCATCCCGTTGCTGAAAAGCTGGTCAGACGTCTGCGTAAAGCGGGTTTTGCTGCCTACAGTGATTCGGTGAAAACCTCTAGGGGCACGTTTTGGCGAGTTCGTGTGGGGCCGGAAACCCAGCGTGCTGCTGCACTTGCCGTGCGTGATCATATTGCCACATCACAACATCTTCGCGGTGTGGTGGTAAGCAATCGTTGAGCCCAAGGAGTGTAGCGGGATGAACATTGCCGATTACACTATCCTTGCCGTGGTCGTTTTGTCGGTACTGATCGGTCTGTGGCGCGGCTTAGTCGCCGAAGTACTGGCTTTGGCCGTATGGGGGGTGGCGTTGTGGTCAGCCTGGATGTTTGGTAATGCTGTAGCAGGGCATCTTCCCGATGGTATTCACGAGCCATCAGCCCGTATTTTTATTGCCTGGGGATTGATCTTTGTTGCGGTGCTGGTGCTGGGTGCCCTGTTATCGTGGTTGCTACGTATGTTGGTTGAGAGCACCGGGCTTTCCGGTAGTGACCGCATGCTGGGGATGGTGTTCGGACTGACGCGGGGGCTGGTGATTGTGACCTTGACCGTGCTGTTGCTCGGATTTACCCCCTTTCCACGGGATACTTGGTGGCAACATTCGACCTTGATTCCAACGTTCCAGAGTGCCGCAACGATGATCTCCCGGCGGATGCCGGCCAAGGTTTCAAGGTATATCGATTTTCGTCCGCCCCCATTGCCCATACTTTCGCGACCGGCCTTGGCGGCGCCCCCTGCTGCGCCGTCTGCTTCAAGGCGCAGTGCCCTTCATGAGCATTGAACCATGTGTGGAATTATAGGTATCGTAGGTCGTGGCGAGGTTGCCCCGGCTCTGTATGACGGACTGACGGTATTACAGCACCGTGGCCAGGATGCGGCGGGTATTGCCACCATGGATGGCGTGCGGTTACGGCTGCGCCGGGCCAGCGGTCTGGTGCGTGATGTATTCCGCCAAAAAGATATGCGCAAGTTGCGCGGCACGGTGGGCATCGGCCATTGCCGGTACCCCACGGCCGGTAGTGACGAAGCCGAGGAAGCCCAGCCGTTTTATGTCAATTCCCCTTTTGGCATCGCCTTTGCTCACAATGGCAACCTGACCAACACTGCGGCCTTGCGCAAGACCTTATTCGAGCGGGACTGGCGCCACATCAATACCGATTCCGATTCCGAGGTCTTGCTTAACGTACTGGCTCATGAACTGCATGTGACGGATCGGGATGCTTCGCTAGCAGAACCGCTGTTCCAGGCGGTCACCCAGGTGCATAAACGTGCCCGCGGTGGCTATGCGTGTCTGGCCATGATCCTAGGCCATGGTCTGCTGGCGTTTCGTGATCCCAATGGCATTCGCCCGCTGGTATTGGGTGAGCGAATTGGTCCGGACGGTACGGAATATGCGGTGGCCTCAGAATCCGTGGCGCTTGATGTACTTGGGTTTCGTCGGGTACGCGATGTTGCGCCGGGTGAAGCGGTGTTCATTGGGCTGGATGGACATATGCAGGCCCGTATCTGTGCCCACGGCGCGATCCACACGCCGTGCATATTCGAGTATGTGTACTTGGCGCGGCCGGATTCGATGATTGAAGATGTTTCGGTCTACAAGGCGCGGCTGCGCATGGGTGAAAAACTAGCGGTGCGGATCCTGGAACAGCGCCCCAACCACGATATCGATGCAGTCATCCCGATCCCCGACACGGCACGCACCGCGGCCAGTTCCCTGGCGGGTAAGCTGGGTATCCCGTTTCGTGAGGGTTTTGTGAAGAATCGTTATATCGGCCGCACCTTTATCATGCCCGGCCAGAGCGAACGAGCCAAGTCGGTACGCCGCAAGCTCAATGCGATCGAACTGGAGTTCCGCAACAAGAACGTGTTACTGGTGGATGATTCCATCGTCCGTGGTACCACCTCCAAGAAGATTATCCAGATGGCCCGCGAGGCGGGTGCGCGCAAGGTGTATTTTGCTTCGGCGGCACCGCCGGTGCGGTATCCGAATGTATATGGTATCGATATGCCGGCGGTCAGTGAACTGGTGGCCCATGGTCGCGACGAGAAAGCCCTACAGCAACTACTGGGTGCCGACTGGTTGATCTATCAGCGGCTGGACGATCTGATCGATGCGGTAGCCGAAGGTAATCTCGATCTGCAGCACTTCGATACATCTTGTTTTTCAGGCGAGTACGTTACCGACTTTGATCCAGACTATCTTGAAAATCTCGAATTGGCCCGCTCCGATCAGGCCCGCAGCCGTCTGCGTGCTGGCTGATGCGGATTATGGCATTAAAAGATCAAAAAACTGGCCTCGATTTCTCATCCGCCTCGCTACGATCCCCCAAGTCCGACAAGCTCCTAGCAACGGAACTAACCGGTTTCCCTGCTGCTCGTCCTCCGGGATGGGCCCGGGCTCCGCATTATTGCATCACGGCCATGGATAAGCCGGTGGCTCCCACGCTTGTTATGCCCCTCTGTGGGTGGCCGGTACGTGACGGGAGACAAGATCCATAGGTCGGCACGCACGTACTTTGCAGATCGTTGCGCAGCAAGGCGTCAAAGCGGAGTGTTGTTCTTTAGGTTCGCGGCTTCTATCCAATATGGCTTGGACAAATAAGTAGTGAACTTGGGCGCCGCAGGCGCAGGAAATAAATCGAAAGCATCCAAGTGGCCTGTGGCGATCCATACGCCAAGTGGATTGATTCACCGATAAGAGGTGCTGGTCCTATAGGAACCTGCTGGATTTAGGAGACGCTGAACATCGAGTCCCGAGTAACCCTGCAACTTTCCGCAAAGTGCGGTTTAGGGCGCCGCGACCCGCTTCACTGATCTCGATGGCCGCCTTACCCATGGCCCGGCGCTGGACAGGGTTTTGCAACAACGCTAAAACCGTTGGGGCCAGTGCTGCGGGCTCAGCCAGTCGTTCAGCCGCCTTGGCCCGTAATAACGAACCGGTAATATCTTCAAAATTAAACGTATGCGGTCCCACCAGCACGGGGCAGCCTAAAGCCGCCGGCTCGAGTACGTTATGGCCGCCAATGGGGGCCAGGCTACCTCCGACAAAGGCCAGATCGGCCGCCGCATAGAAATTCATCAGCTCACCCATCGAATCGACAATGAAACACTGCGTGGAGTGATCTGCGCAATGCTCAACGCTACGGGTGGCAACACGCAATCCAAGCAGGCTCGCTGCGTGCTCAACGGCACGGAACCGTTGGGGGTGTCGTGGGGCGATTAGTAACAACGCGTCTGGAATGTGTCGGAGTATCTGCAGGTGGGCCAGCAACACCGGTTGTTCCTCAGGTTCGTGGGTACTCGCGGCGATCCACACCAGGCGCTGCTTTCCCCAAGCATCGCGCCAGCGCATCGCGGTGTGTTGTGCCCCCCGTGGGGGAGGCATATCGAACTTCAAATTGCCCACCACCTCCACTCGCTCCGGACTCGCCCCCAACTCGCAGAAACGTACGGCATCGGCAGAAGATTGCGCGGCAATAAAGGCCACCTTACGCAAGATATCCCGAATCAAACGCCGTACGGGTACGATCTGGTAGCCATGCATCGAGCGTTCCGAAAGGCGTGCATTGGCAATGAGCAGGGGGATCCCCGCACGGGCGCAGGCCGTGTAAAGATTGGGCCAGAGCTCCGTTTCTACGATAACCCCAAGTATCGGTCGGCTGCGTTTCAGGAAACGCCGTACCGCCCCGGGTAGATCAAACGGAAGATAGACATGCATGACTCGCGCGCCGAGTACTTGCTCGACCCGCGCTGAACCAGTAGGGGTCACTGTGGTCAACAGTAGACGACAGCACGGATAGTGGGCCAACAGGGCCTCAACCAGGGGAATCGCAGCATTGACTTCGCCTACCGATGCCGCATGCACCCACAGAAAAGGTTTGCCGTCCGACAACGTGATTAGCCCGCAGCGTTCTCCCCAGCGTCGTCCTCCGCGAACGGCCAGGCGCAACATCAGCAACGGTGCGAATAAATACAACAGCAGGGTATAGACGATACGGGCCAGCACCCTGAAGTCCTCAGCGATACGGGCAATCTGTCGGTTTTGGGGAAAATCGACTACGGAGGGAGAAAATGAGCCTGGTTTTCCACTCTTTATCGTTAAATAGAATCACTATTTTCCTCAAAATATCAAAAAACCGCCCCCGATTCTCCTGCGCCTTGCTATCACCACCCCAGGCCGCCAGACAAATCCGGCAACGCCTTAGCAGTAGGTGGATGCTACCATGCTGACACATGCCTGCATCTCGATCCCCCCCCCTTCCGCGCCGTCTGCTCCATCCACGTTACTGGCCTGCGTGGTTGGGTGTCGCCAGCATCCAGATTGTTGCCTGGTTGCCATATCGGATGCAACAGGCACTTGGGTGGGGTATCGGCCGGCTGGCCTTTCACCTGATGTCACAACGTCGGCACATCGCGGCCTGCAATCTTGCCCTGTGCTTCCCGCAACTCGATGCCCAGGCCCGCTCCCGCCTGTTGCGTAAACATTTCATCGATATTGGTCGCATGCTCTGCGAGTTTGCCGTAGCCTGGATGGGCAGTGATCGGGCCCTGCGGCGGATTCCTGTCAAGATCCACGGCCTTAAACATATCGCAGCGGCTCAGGCAGCCGGTCGTGGGGTGATCTTGGTCGGCGCCCATTTTTCCCACCTCGAACTTTGCGCGCGGCTACTTTCCCAACGCATACCCATCGCCGGGATGTATCGGGTTATGGACTCTCCCGTTTTCGAATATGTGGTGCTTCGAGCCCGGCGGGGATACGCCCGGACCATGTTTACCCGGGACGATCTGCGTAGCGTAGTTCGTGACCTGCGCCGTGGCGGCGTATTGTGGTACGCCCCCGATCAGGACATGCTTGGTAAGGGTTATGTTTTTGCCCCATTTTTCGGGGTTTCGGCGGCCACCATCACGGCGACCCATCATCTGGCCCGGATGTCGGGTGCTGCGGTCATCCCGTTTTTTCATCGCCGACTCCACCGTGGTGGCTACGTCATTCACATCAAAGCCCCGCTTTCGGGATTTCCGAGTGACGATGTCACCGCGGATACGGCACGTATCAACGCCATCATTGAACGTATGGTTGAACAAGCCCCCGCCCAGTATCTGTGGATCCATCGGCGCTTCAAAACCCGTCCTCCCGGCCAACCCAGCGTGTATTAGAGGGATCGGAACGCTACCTGATCTTGAGGCACCTCCCTTGTAGGGAGGCCCTCAGGCGTTTGCCCGGCGGATCCGGATAATCCGCAAACCCATGATCCCCAACCATCTGCGAAACCACGATCACCTACTCTCCACGAGTCGGGACTGAGAGTTGTGAGATCCGGAGATATTCAATCCATGCTCGGTGATAACAAAATACGACAGAGGTTGCCGCCCCCGCATGGCCCAATAGGTCACCCAATACCGGTGGGGCCGGATCGCTCAGCCCCTGAGTGTGAAATGAGCGGCACAATAGGGGCAAATGGACTCACCCCCCTCATCCTCAATGGCCAAGTACACTCGCGGATGCGAATTCCAGAGAATCCTATCCGGCAGTGGGCAGGACAGAGGGAGATCGGCACGGGTCACTTCATAATGGCTCGACGTATTAGCGGAAAGCTTGGGCTCGGGCCGCACCGGACTTTTCATATATACAACTCTACTGGACCATGCATAGTGTAACGCGAGTGCTACGTACCGGCTCACTTTGCCGCCTTTTCCACCATAGTCTTGGCGTAAGTACTGGGGGTGTAGAAGCGGGGCTTTTATCACGAGTGTTCGGGTACGGCAACAGTATGTAGACCGCGCGGCGACAAAGTGCGTCACGGCCTGATTCACTCCCGGCCTGAATCCTCACCACGGGAATAACCGGCAACGAACATTAGGCGCTAACCATGGCGATGTCACCCATTCCTTACCCAGCAGAACCTGTTGCGCCCGCTGCAGGCCAAGTCCACGACCCCGGTAATGCTCATGGAACCAATCGTATTGCCCATCTTGGTGGCAGAGAATTTATACGGCAGGTACGAAGCTCAAGAAACCGGCGCCAGATCCAGACTGGCAACGGCATGCCGAACTATCCCACTCAGCATCTCAATCTCGGCATCATCACGCTCGACCAGACGGTGTCGTCCATCTAATGTACAAAGCAAAGCACGATCAAGAATCGCCGCATGAGCCTGCTGCAAACGCGCTCCCGGTACCGGCAACAGACCCGCTTGGTCGCAAAGGCCAATCAGGACTCTGCTTGCTGTTGCCTTGAGTAATTCCGGTCGCTTCGCAGCATGAATCAACACCAGCGTTTGCAACAGAAACTCAATATCTAACAAACCGCCAGCGCCTTGTTTCAAATCCAGGTAACGAGTATCGGAGCGATCCCGTTCGGCCCGCCAGCGGGTGCGCATCGTCCGCACCTGGGACCGTACCTCGATAGCACTTCGCCCGCGGCACAGAACCTGGCGACGTACTGCCTGCAGTCGGGCGCCGAGTAAGGCATCACCCGCAACCGGACGGCAACGTACCAGCGCCTGGTGCTCCCAAGTCCAGGCTCGACCATTTTGGTAGGCCGCATAAGCCGACAAGCTGCGAACCAGCAGACTCTGACTGCCATCCGGGCGCAAGCGCATATCCACTTCGTATAAGTGACCGGCCGAGGTCGCCATACTCAACCAGCTGACCACCCGCTGGGCCAGACGTTGGTACCAGATAGCGCCTTCCAACGGGCGTGGCCCGTCACTTTGCAGGCCGGCGCGATCCCCATCGTAGATGAACGCCAAATCCAGATCTGAGGCAAAACCCAGCTCGGCTCCGCCCAGGCTACCGTAACCCAGTACCACGAAGCCCAGCCCGACGCCAGGAAGACGTCCGTGGCGACCCACCAGATCATGCTCAGCCAGGGTTACCAGCGCACCCAGCATGGCTTCTGCCAGGGATGCCAAGCGTCGCGCGGTTGCCACGGCGTCGGCACGCCGGCAAATAAAGGCCATGCCCAAACGAAAGCTGAGACTGGCCCGCAGTTCGTTAAGGCTCTGCAAGTCGGTTTCCAGATCACGCTCCGCTAACGCCGCTCGGGCATGGGCAATCTCCCGGGCAATGTCGGCACGCTTCAGGGGCAACCAGTCGATACGTGGATCGAGCACATCATCGAGCAGCAGCGGCTGGTTGATGACATACTCGGCAAGAAAGGCGCGTTCCGCACAGAGCCTGGCCAAACGCTGCAGAGCTTGCGGGGATTCTTCCAACAAGGCCAGATAGGCGGAGCGCCGGGCAATGTTTTGTATCAAACGCAACAGCCTCGCTGTCGCAACCTGCGGCGCCGGTGTCGCGGCCGCAGCACTCAACAGTTGTGGAATCAACCGCTCCAGCCGCTGGCGCGCCGCACTTTCCATGCTGCGTACAGCCAGACTACCCGCCAGCACCCGTAGCGACTGAAGGGTGTCCTCGTCAATCTCCGTCAGCCGCCGCAATTCCGGATCCAGGCCTCCCTCCTGAATCGCTCGCCATAAACGCCGCAAGGCCCCACTTCTGGATACCGGTTCCGGACGTTGCTCCCCGAACACTTCAGCGAACACCCCGGCAATCCGGGTACGCTGCTCCTGCAGTTCCTTCGTCAACGCAATGCGATTCGGATAACCCAACGCGCGGGCGATTCGTTCCTGTGCTGAATCAGATTCTGGTAGGCAATGGGTCTGCGCATCAGCAAACATCTGCACACGATTCTCCAAGTGACGCAGAAACCGATAGGATCTTGCCAACTGGCTGGCACGCGCCGCAGGAATAAATCCCCGCGCCCGACAAGCGGCCAGCGCCGGCAGCAGCAGCACCCCGAAACCGAGGCGGTAGCCGCCGGACAGCGCCACCGCGCCGGCGACCGCCAACGGCCCGAGCAGAGC
>CAJXGK010000067.1 GCA_913053815.1 uncultured Rhodanobacteraceae bacterium | reverse complement strand
TTCAAAGGATTGCACCATGGGGACGCCGGCCTTCAACATGGTGGCAATTTGCCGACTGAAAATAGCAACATCACGCGGCTTGATGGTTCGTCCGGCACCGCCAAAGAGTGGCTTGCGCTTTTCTCGCACGGTTTGCGGCTTCATACCCTGACGGCGCAGTTCAGCCTTGACCAGACTGGCGTTTTTCGAGGCCATCTCACCTTTCATCTTACGATTGCGTTTGTCGGTCGCAACCCATTCGTACATCGTGAGGTTGCTTACCCGAGTATGAGGGGCTCTGGTGTGCTGATCTTTCTTAGCGATGGTGGCGGTAACCATAACTTATAAACCTCTTCAATCCTTGGTAACACGATTGATTTCAGCAAGACTGGTCACGCCGTTGCGGGCCTTGAGCAAAGCCGACATGCGTAGATCGGAAACCCCATTCTGTTTGGCCTTTTCGGCGATCTGCAAAGCATTGCCACCGTTCAGAATAATCTTCTGGATCGGCTCGCTCATGGGCATGACCTGATAGATGCCGAATCGTCCCTTGTAGCCTTCATTGCAGTGCGGACAACCGATCGCATCGTACAGTACGATTTCTCCAGCCTCGATTTTAGCGGCATCTTCGTCACTGAAACCTTCGGCCTTGAGAGCAGCTATCGGCAGGGGTTCCATCGGTTTTTTACAATCGTGCAGACATCGGGCCAAACGCTGGGCAATGACCAGGGTGACGGCCGAGGTGATGTTATAGGGGGCGATGCCCATATTCATCAATCGTGAAATAGTCAGCGGCGCATCGTTGGTGTGCAGGGTCGATAGCACCATATGGCCGGTTTGTGCGGCCTTGATGGCAATTTCAGCAGTTTCTGGATCGCGGATTTCACCGACCATGATGACGTCGGGATCCTGGCGCAGAAACGAGCGTAGTGCAATGGCGAAGGTCATGCCGCGTTTTACGTTTCGTTGCACCTGGTTGACCCCTGGAACCCGGATTTCCACGGGGTCCTCCACGGTGGAGATATTGCGGCCTTCGGTATTGAGAATATTCAACGCCGTGTACATAGAGACCGTTTTTCCGGATCCGGTAGGACCGGTCACCAGCACCATGCCATAGGGTTTATGGATGGATTCGAGAAACAGTTTTTTCTGGTCTTCCTCGTAGCCGAGTTTCTCGACACCAAGTCGCGCCGCGGCCCCGTCGAGCAGGCGCAGTACGATTTTCTCACCGGCCAGCACCGGCAGGATGCTGACCCGGAAATCCATCGACCGGCCCTTGCCGATGCCCAGTTTCATGCGCCCATCCTGGGGTATGCGTCGTTCGGCGATATCAAGTGAACTCATCACCTTGAGACGAGCTGACATGCGTGGCGCAAGCTGCGAGGGTGGGTTGGACACTGTGCGCAGCACGCCATCGATGCGATAGCGAACCCGGTAGCTGCGCTCGTAAGGCTCAAAATGGATATCCGATGCCCCGCGACGAATCGCATCCAGCAAAATCTTGTTGATGTATTTGACGATGGGGGCTTCATCCTTGACCAATGTCGGCGAGTCATCGACTTGCTCCCCGTCGGTAGTTTCAAGGGTTAGAGCATCGAGATCATCGTCGTCATCGAGGCCGGTGATAATGGCGTTTGAGGCCTGCAAGGCGGCGTCGATGGCCTGCTCCAGCGATTGCTCTTCGATCAGGATTGGATCAATTGCCAGCCCAGAGTAAAACTTGATTTCATCCAAAGCATGGGAATCAGTCGGCTCCGAGGTACCGACCGAAAGCCGGTTGCCGCGTTTGAACAATGGCAGTACATGGTGTTTGCGGATCAAATCTTCGCTAACCAGCTGGACTGGTAATTGGCTCAGATCCAGGGTGTCGATGTTGAATACCGGCACGCCGAATTCAACCGATAACGCATGCAAAACGCGGCTTGGCTCGATAATTGCGTTCAGCAGCAGATAACGGGCCAGTGAAATCTTTTCTTTCTGTGCCTCAGCGACAGCTTGGTGTGCATCCACTTCGCTGATAGCCCTTTGGATGACGAGGCGGCGGGCGATGCCGCTGAGCCCCGCAAGCGGCGGCTGTTTCATTTGCGTCGCCATAAGGCTGTACTCTAAGTCCCCAAAATAATACCAAATCTACCGCAAAACGGTGGGTAATGGGCAAATTATCGATGCCCCTATCTGGGGTTGGCGTAAAGCAACCTGCAGGATATGAACCGCTTCACATTCTGGATGGGGCGGATGACGGCCAGGAATTCACCTCCAGGGATGGCTATTACTGCTTCCATCATCGGCAATAGGCATGGATACAGGACGAGTGCCGCGATGACCGGTGCGCCCTGTGGACGGGTAGTTGGGGTGACCGGGTAGAAAAGATAATCTGACTGGGCAAAGTGCATCACTCATCCTGAGTAGCATTCCCCGCTATGATGCGCACGTCTTCATTCAGCGAGGGGATGCCGTGCTTAGTATTGTGCTGCCGGCTAAAAATGAAGCCGAGTCCCTGGTCACATTGTTGCAGAAATTGCGCGTGGCGCAGCCTGAGGCCGAGATTCTGGTCATGGACGATGGTTCCACCGACACCACCCCCGCCATCTGTACCCAGTATGGTGTGCGGTGTCTGTCGGCGCCCTATTCAATGGGCAATGGTGCGGCGATCAAGCGTGGAGCTCGGGTTGCCCGCGGCGAGGTCATCGTATTTATGGATGCCGACGGCCAACATGATCCAGCCGAGATCGCTCATCTGCTAGAGAAACTCGAACAAGGTTATGACATGGTTGTCGGCGCGCGGGATTGGTCCGGCCAGGCGGGGGTGGGACGTGGAGTGGCCAATAGCATCTATAACTGGCTGGCCAGCCGCATGACCGGGCACCACATCGAGGATCTCACCTCAGGTTTTCGGGCCGTGCGGGCGGATCGTTTTCGCGAGTTTCTGTATCTGCTGCCCAATGGGTTTTCCTATCCAACTACCAGCACCATGGCTTTTTTCCGCAGTGCCTATGCCGTCGCCTATCTGCCCATCCAGGTCGAAAAGCGCACCGGCAAGAGCCATATTCGTCCCTTACGCGATGGCTTGCGCTTCTTGCTGATTATTTTCAAGATTACCACGCTCTACTCACCGCTCAAGTTGTTCGTGCCAGCCAGCGCTTCGTTTTTCCTGCTCGGTCTCATTAACTACCTGCACACCTACCTTGAACAGGGTCGGCTCACTAACATGAGCACCTTGCTATGGAGTGCTGCGGTGATTGTGTTCCTGATCGGTTTGATCTCTGAGCAGATTACTAATCTGACCTACAAACGTGACGGGTGAGGGGATGGATGGACCTATTTTGCTAGTGTAAGGCCCATTCCTGCGGGGCCCTACCGTAAATGGCCGTTTATGTGTTTGTCGGGGTTCATTTCGCGGCTATAGCTCATCGACTTAAACGGCTCGGACCAGGTGAGCAAATGTGCTGTGGTACTCGCGAAGCTGTGCTCAGTGAACGTGTCGAATCAGAGCATGGTTTTCTCGGTAGCCGGGGTGTGGATGTCTATCGTAAACTTTCATTGTGCGGTATCCGGAAACACTGTGTAGCCTCGCGAGGGCAGGTCACTGACCCGGTTACAGCGTATGCTCGTTATCTTGATACAACGCACGAAAGGGGTCGGTGATGACAAAGATTCTGGTTCTTTACTACAGCATGTACGGGCACATCGAAACCATGGCGCAAGCCGTGGCGGAAGGGGTAAGAAAAGTGGCCGGTACCGAGGTCACCATTAAGCGGGTCCCGGATCTGGTGCCGGAAGAGGTGGCGCGCAAGGCGGGTGCCAAGCTCAATCAGCCGGCGGCGGTGGCAACGGTCGCTGAACTGGCAGATTACGATGGCATTATTTTCGGTACTCCCACACGGTTTGGCAATATGTGCGCCCAGATGCGCAATTTCCTCGATCAGACAGGTGGACTGTGGATGAAGGGAGTGTTGGGTGGCAAGGTTGGCAGTGTGTTCACCTCCTCGGCCATGCAGCATGGCGGGCAGGAGACGACGATCACCTCGTTCCACAGCACCTTGCTACATCATGGCATGGTCATTGTCGGGGTACCGTGTACCTGTCAAGAAATTGCGAATATGGATGAGATAACCGGCGGGTCACCCTATGGGGCGAGTACCCTGGCCAGCGGCGATGGCCGCCGACAACCGAGCGCGAATGAGTTAACTATCGCGCGATTACAGGGTGAGTATGTTGCCGGGATCACCAAGAAGCAGGCTTGTTGAGTCGAATAACTACGCTTAGACAGAGCGCTTCCGGACGATTTTTTTGTTCGGGATAGCAATCTTCCGGACGTACCCACTGAATGGCTTCGTTGCGAAGAAGATATAGAAAGGGCCATGACTGGCCTGGTTTGGCGGGATGACTCCAATTCGGTCTAAACTGCGTACTCCACGGCCGCCCGTGCGGTCTTTGAAACTGCCAGCCCAGAGGTCAACATGCCGCAATACCGTTCCTGGACCACCACCCGCGGTCGCAACATGGCGGGGGCTCGTGCCTTGTGGCGCGCCACCGGCATGCAAGATGATGATTTCAGCAAGCCCATCATCGCGATTGCCAATTCCTTCACCCAGTTTGTGCCCGGTCATATTCACCTCAAAGACCTTGGGCAGATGGTGGCACGCGAGGTGGAGGCTGCCGGCGGGGTCGCCAAGGAGTTCAACACCATCGCTATCGACGATGGCATTGCCATGGGCCACGGCGGCATGCTGTATTCGCTGCCTTCACGTGAACTGATTGCCGACTCAGTGGAATATATGGTTAACGCGCACTGTGCAGATGCACTGGTGTGCCTCTCCAATTGTGACAAAATCACCCCCGGCATGCTCAACGCCGCCCTGCGCTTAAATATTCCTACAGTGTTTGTGTCGGGCGGGCCGATGGAGTCCGGTAAGGTAGTGATCGGCGGCAAGGCGGTGCATCTCGACCTCATCGATGTCATGGTAGCGGCCGCTGACCCCCATGAAAGCGACGCGGATGTGGATGTCCTGGAGCACTCAGCTTGTCCAACCTGTGGCTCCTGTTCAGGCCTGTTTACCGCCAACTCCATGAACTGCCTGACCGAGGCGCTGGGGCTGTCATTACCGGGTAACGGCACATTGTTGGCCACCCACGTTGATCGTGAAGCATTGTTTCATCGCGCCGGTCGCCAGGTAGTAGAACTGGCCCGGCGTTATTACGAGCACGATGACGCTAGTGTGTTACCGCGCGCCATTGTCACCTTCGAGGCCTTTGAAAATGCGATGAGCGTGGACATCGCCATGGGGGGGTCAACCAATACCGTGCTGCATCTGCTGGCTGCCGCTCAAGAGGCCGGTGTGAACTTCACCATGGCCGATATGGATCGGCTGTCGCGGCGGGTGCCCAATCTGTGCAAAGTGGCTCCCTCCATAGCGCAGTACCACTTGGAGGACGTACATCATGCCGGCGGGGTAATGGGGCTGCTCGGTGAGCTGGAACGCGGTGGATTACTGCATTGCGATGTACCCACGGTGCACAGTGCAAGCATGGGCGAGGCACTGGCAAGCTGGGATGTGCGGCGTACCCATGACGAGGCGGTGAAGTCCCTGTATCGTGCCGGTCCCGGCAACGTGCCTACTCAGCAGGCCTTCAGCCAAGATCAGCGCTGGGCTGAACTCGATCTCGACCGCGACAACGGCTGCATCCGCGATGTTGCCCATGCCTATAGCCAGGACGGTGGCCTTGCCGTGCTCTATGGCAATCTCGCCGAGGACGGTTGCATAGTTAAAACCGCGGGCGTCGATGCCAGCATCCTGCACTTCTCCGGCCCCGCGGTGATTTGTGAAAGTCAGGAAGAAGCCGTCGAGAAGATTCTTACCGGGACAGTCAAAGCCGGTGACGTGGTTATCGTCCGTTATGAGGGCCCGCGTGGGGGCCCAGGTATGCAAGAGATGCTCTATCCCACCAGCTACCTGAAGTCGCAGGGTTTGGGCAAGGCCTGCGCACTGATCACCGATGGTCGTTTCTCCGGTGGAACCACCGGTCTGGCGATTGGCCACGTGTCACCTGAGGCGGCGGAAGGCGGTGCGATGGGCCTGATTGAGCCTGGCGATCTGATTGACATCGACATTGACCAACGTAGCATCCGTATCGCAATTTCTGACAAGGAATTGGCCCAGCGTCGTGCGGCCATGGAAGCTCGCGGAGTGGCGGCCTGGCGGCCGGTGAATCGCACGCGCGAAGTATCGGCAGCGCTGCGTGTCTACGCAGCGCTGACCACTTCTGCGGCCTACGGTGCCGTGCGTGATATCAGTCAGCTTGAGCGAGGCTGCAAGTAGCCCTGAATTTTAACCATTACAGGATCATTTATAGATAAAAACGGGATGAAACAGGGGTGGTTGGGACAAAGAAAGGCCCTATTTTGAGCAGAGCATATTCCGTAACTCATTAATTTTGGTGGCCCCGGAGGGATTCGAACCCCCGACCTTCCCCTTAGGAGGGGGACGCTCTATCCAGCTGAGCTACGAGGCCGTATCGGGTTTCAGGATAGCGGTTTACGGCTGGCGATGGAAAGTGCTGTCGAAGTCCTGTGTGCTTGAGTGCCCCCATGGTGGCGGCCCCGCCAGCCACACTCCGGCGCCCGAGTCGTTTGCTACCGTTGCTTCCTTCCGGACCTGGCGGAGTTTGCAAACTATCGTCGCGGAGGGACCGACGAGGCCACCTCAGATCTACCCTTCGCAGCACAGTATCGTGCGAATGGCCAAAAATTGGCGGAGAGAGAGGGATTCGAACCCTCGATACGGGGTTTAGCCGTATACACGCTTTCCAGGCGTGCTCCTTCAACCACTCGGACACCTCTCCGTACGACCCGCGGGGTAGACTCCAAGCTGCAATAGGAACCCATCGGGTCTCGTAGCTTGCGGCATGAACCACCCATCTCAAGGGGCGGATACCGTACCATGCATCGCGAGCCCCGCGAGCAGAGCGCGTAAGCATAGCGTGCTGCCCACCTTGCGGGCAACCAAGCAGTGCCCATCGAATACGTCCACTTGGGTTGAGGGCGCGAACTTGGCACAATTAACCTTCCATTGAGGAGTGTGCCATGTCGTATCAAGTGCTCGCGCGAAAGTGGCGACCACGGCGGTTTGCTGAGCTGGTTGGTCAGGAGCATGTAGTACGTGCTCTGATGCATTCGCTCGACAGTGGTCGCATGCATCACGCCTATCTGTTTACGGGGACCCGTGGGGTGGGTAAGACCACCATTGCGCGTATCTTTGCCAAGTCTCTGAATTGTGCTAAGGGAGTCAGTGCCGAGCCCTGCGGAGAATGCTCGGTCTGTCGATCTGTCGACGAGGGCCGTTTCATCGATCTGCTCGAGATCGATGCGGCGTCCAACACCGGGGTGGATGATGTACGCGAATTGATTGAGAATGCACAATATGCACCCACTAGCGGACGCTACAAGGTGTACCTCATTGACGAGGTACACATGCTGTCGCGCAGCGCTTTCAACGCTCTGTTGAAAATCTTGGAAGAGCCTCCTGAGCACGCCAAATTTTTGCTTGCCACCACCGACCCTCAGAAGCTGCCGGTGACAGTACTGTCGCGTTGTCTGCAGTTCAGCTTGAAGCGACTGCTGCCGGAACAGATTGTGGCGCAGATGCGGTTCATCTTGCAGGCCGAGCACATTGAGTTTGATGACGAGGCCCTCACCGAGCTGACGCGGGGTGCGGACGGCTCGTTACGCGACGGCCTTTCCCTGCTCGACCAGGCCATTGCCTATGGCGGTGGGTCAGTTTGCGCTACAGATGTACGGGCCATGCTGGGTACCATAGCCCGTAGCGAAGTCTTTGGCCTGCTTGAGGCCCTGGCTGCCGGAGATGGTCAGGCGTTGTTGCTGGAAGCTCGGCATATTGAGTCGTTCGCACCGGACTTTGGCACGGTACTGGATGATCTGGCTGTAGCCTTACATCGTATTCAGTTGCGGCAGTTGGTACCGGAGTTAGATCAGGATGCCGTGGAGATTGTGGCACTGGCTAAGCGGCTGGATGCAGTCGAAGTGCAGTTGTATTACCAACTCGCATTGCGGGGGCGCAACGAGCTGGCTATGGCACCTGATGCGACCACCGGTTTTGAGATGGCGCTGCTGCGAATGTTGGC
>CAJXGK010000066.1 GCA_913053815.1 uncultured Rhodanobacteraceae bacterium | reverse complement strand
TGACCCGCCGTCTGACGCCGACGCAGCGACCGGGCTCGGCGCGGGAGCTGGCCGCTATGGTCTGCGCCTTGCGCGCGCGGGTCGATCGCCCGGCCGATTCCCTGTACCGGCTGGTCGGGGTCGGTTTGTCGGGCTTTGTCGACCGGGCGGATTTTGCCGCGCAGAAAGAACTCTTTGGGGCCGAGGTGTCGGGCGCGGGCGCAGGGCCGGGGGGAGTCGGATAAAATAGGCCGGAACACACAAGCTGACCGGACCTTGATCATGCCGCATTTATCCGCTGGCGCCCGCTTTCGGGCCGCACTTGAAGCCGAACGCCCGTTGCAGGTGGTGGGCGTGATCACGGCCTATGCCGCGCGCCTGGCGAAGGATGCCGGGCACCAGGCGATTTATCTCTCCGGCGGCGGCGTGGCGGCCAATTCGCTGGGTGTGCCCGATCTCGGTATTTCCACCCAGGATGACGTGCTGACCGACATTCGCCGCATTACCGATGCCTGCGATCTGCCGCTGCTGGTGGATGCGGACACGGGCTGGGGCGGGGCCTTCAATATTGCCCGCACGGTGCGTTCCTTCATCAAGTTCGGAGCTGCCGGGTTGCACCTTGAGGATCAGGTGGCAGCCAAGCGCTGCGGTCACCGACCGCACAAGGAAATCGTGTCGTCCGGCGAGATGGTGGATCGGGTCAAGGCGGCGGTGGATGCGCGTACCGATGAGCAGTTCGTGATCATGGCGCGCACCGATGCAATCGCCAGCGAAGGGATGGAGGCGGCCATCGAGCGCGCGCTGGCCTGTGTGGCGGCTGGGGCTGACATGATTTTTCCGGAGGCGGTGCGCACGCTGGATGAATACAAGCGCTTCAAGGAAGCGGTCAAGGTGCCGATCCTGGCCAATATCACCGAGTTCGGTCAGACGCCGCTGTTCACGCGCGAGGAACTGGCCACGGTGGGCGTGGATATCCAGCTTCTGTGTTGCGGGGCGTATCGGGCGATGAACAAGGCCGCACTGAATTTTTACGAAACCGTGCGCCGCGAGGGCACGCAGAAAAGTCTCGTGCCCGGGATGCAGACGCGGGCGGAACTGTACGCACATCTGGACTATTACCGCTACGAGCAGAAACTCGACGAACTGTTCAAGACCTAACCCCAGGAGTTTGAAATGAGTGAGACCACCCCCGGATTCAAGCCGAAAAAATCCGTCGCTCTGTCCGGTGTTACTGCCGGCAACACGGCGCTGTGCACCGTAGGCAAGAGCGGCAACGACCTGCACTACCGCGGTTACGACATTCTCGATATTGCCGGGAAGTGCGATTTTGAGGAAGTCGCCTATCTGCTGATTTACGGCAAGCTGCCGAACCGGGCCGAACTCGAGGCCTACAAGACCAAACTTCGGAGCCTGCGCGGGCTGCCCGAAGTGGTGCGCACGGCGCTGGAGCAGTTGCCGGCATCCGCACACCCGATGGATGTGATGCGCACCGGGGTCTCGGTGCTCGGTTGTACCTTGCCGGAAAAGGACGATCACAGCGCCGCCGGTGCCCGCGATATCGCCGACCGCCTGCTGGCCTCGCTCGGCCCCATGCTGTGCTACTGGTATCACTGGAGCCATAACGGGCGCCTGATCGAGGTCGAGACCGACGATGATTCCGTGGGCGGGCACTTCCTGCATCTGCTGCACGGCAGCGCGCCGTCGGAGGCACAGGTGCGCGCCATGCACACCTCGCTGATTCTCTACGCCGAGCACGAGTTCAATGCCTCGACGTTTACTGCGCGGGTGATTGCCGGTACCGGCGCGGACATGTATTCGGCGATTACCGGTGCCATCGGTGCGCTGCGCGGGCCCAAGCACGGCGGAGCGAACGAGGTCGCATTCGAGATTCAGAGTCGCTACGAGACGCCGGATGCGGCCGAAGCCGACATCCGCCGCCGGGTGGCGGCAAAGGAAATTGTGATCGGTTTCGGGCACCCCGTTTATACGGTGAGCGATCCACGCAACCAGGTCATCAAGCAGGTAGCCGAGGATCTGTCGCAGGCGGCGAATGACATGAAGTTGTACCACGTGGCCGCGCGGATCGAGGCGGTCATGTGGGATGCCAAGAAGATGTTCCCGAACCTGGACTGGTTCTCAGCCAGTGCTTACCACATGCTGGGTGTTCCCACCGCCATGTTCACCCCCTTGTTCGTCATAGCTCGTACCTCGGGCTGGAGTGCGCATGTCATCGAACAGCGCGCCGGTGGCAAGATCATCCGTCCCGGCGCCCATTACACAGGCCCGGATGACCGTCCCTTCGATCCCATCGAGAGGCGCAGCTGAAAAATACCAGGATCCTTGCGCTCTGCTGCAATCCGCCCGGTTACCCTTAAGGTATCCGGGCAGGTTGATATCAGGCTACGATAAGGTATCCGCGCGCTCAGACTAGGCAACTCTATTGAATCGCGAGCATCCTGGTTGCCCTCTTGTAGGCAGGGTACCCACGCCACCGGGATAAGCGGTTCCTCGGAATCATGAACTTACCACTCCGGCCGCAACCACTGACTTCACGCTATACCATAGCCATTCGGATCCTTACATCACCGATTCTCCAACCATCGAACCGGGATGAGAAGTAGCAGAACGTCGTCGACCGCTATGGTAAGTGGTATCTATCGTTGCAGAGAATACTTACCGGTTGGAGGGGGCTTACGAGTAAGCGACGGGATCCAGCTCAAACCAGCTTTTGATACCTCCTAGCCATGCCGTATCGTTACCTGTCTGGTGGGTGAATTCATTGGTGACGGAAGAGTAGGTGTAGTCCTTTGACCAGGCTTCGGCGTGCGTAACGATTTCCCTTACGGCATGCATAGTGTGGTCGATTTCGGCCATCGTCGCAGTGGGGTGAAAAGACAGCCGCACCCAGCCCGGTTTTTCCGACAGATCACCGTGATCGATGTGCTCGGTGATAAGCCTGGAGCGGGTGGGGTCCACATGCAGCAGATAGTGTCCATAGGTGCCGGCGCATGAGCACCCACCACGGGCCTGAACTCCGAAACGATCATTGAGTAACTGCACAATCAGGTTGTAGTGGAGATCTTTAATGTAGAACGAGAATATGGCGAGACGGTGCTGCAGCGTCGGAGCCAGCACCTGTACTCCGGGAATGGCTGGCAGCGTGTCCATCACGTGGGCAACCATAAGCTTCTCACGCTCGCGCATGGCTTCCACCCCCATCGCTGTCTTCAGCTGTACAGCCAATGCGGCCTTGATGGTTTGCAGAAATCCTGGGGTGCCGGCATCTTCACGAGCTTCAATATCGTCGATGAATGAGTAAGTTCCCCACGGATTGGTCCAGTTTACGGTGCCGCCACCTGAATCATCGGGGACGGTATTGCGATACAGCACCTTGTTGAAGATCAACACCCCGGATGATCCCGGGCCGCCGAGGAACTTGTGGGGTGACCACAACACCGCATCGAGTTGCTCCTCGGGATCGGCGGGGTGCATGTCGATATCCACATAGGGTGCCGAGGCCGCAAAGTCGATAAACGCTACGCCACCGGCACGATGCATGAGGCGGGCCAATTGGTGATACGCGGTGAACACACCGGTTACATTTGAGCAGGCTGTAAACGAGCCAATCTTTACCGTGCGCTGCCGATATTCGTAGAGAAGGGCCTCAAGTGCAGCGAGGTCAACCATGCCATTCAGGTCCGGGGGGATGACCACCACATCAGCGATAGTCTCGTACCACGAGGTGTGGTTGGAATGGTGTTCCATGTGCGTTACGAATACCACCGGACGCTCGGCCACGGGAATTTTGATGAAATGCCGCAATCCCTGGGGAGCCTTGAGTCCGAGGATGCGTTGAAACTTGTTCATTACCCCGGTCATTCCCGTACCGGTGGAAATAATCAGATCGTCAGGGCTGGCGTTGACATGAGCTTTCAGAATGTGCTGGGCTTCGTGATAGGCGAGGGTCATGGCCCGGCCCGTTTCGCTGCTCTCCGAGTGGGTGTTGCCGACGTACGGGCCAAAACGCTCGAGCATCAATCGTTCGATGGGATGATAAAGCCGTCCACTTGCAGTCCAGTCGGTATAGACGATGCGTTGCTCGCCATAAGGTGATTGGAATGTTTGGTCGTAGCCTACGGTATGGGTGCGATAGGGTGCAAAATACTCTTCCAAGGGCTTCATCGGCAATCTCTCAAGGTTGTGCAAACAATGCAATAAGGGGGGCAACTGTCCCGCGATGTATGGGTTGCTATCACGTACATGTTACGCACTATATCGGCCATAGTCGCATGGCCAGCCAGGTTGTACTGAGTCCGACCAGCAGCGTCAACGGCAGGCCAACCCAGAAAAAATCCAGGAACCGGTAATTACCGGCTCGCAGTACCAACAGGCTGCCGTGGTGGCCAATGGGGGTGAGAAAAGCAGCCACGGCACCGACTGTGGTGCAGACGGTAGCCGCGATGGGGTTGAGTCCAAAATGCACCGCTACGGCAATGGCCAGTGGCACCAGCAGTGCCGTGGTGGCCGCATCGGACAAGATCTGGGTGAGTAAGGCCGCCGCGGCAAATAATGCCAAGAGGATATAGAAGGGTTGCCAGCCCAGCAATAGCTGTCCGATCCAGTTGGCAAACCACGTGGCGGTACCACTCTGTTCCATAGCCAATCCCAGGGGGATGGCTCCGGCAATCATCATGAACGGACGCAGGTCGATAGAGCGGTAGGCTTGATCGGCAGGCAAACAACGGGTGATGACCATCGCCACGGCTCCGGCAAGAAAGGCTAGAGCGGGAGAAGTGAGGCCGCTGGCAGCCAGGGCGACGGAGCCAAGCAGAATACTGACCGCCAACGGGGCTTTGTGCCGGGCTCGGGCGGCGGCGGCCAAGGGCGCCAGCATCAGGAAACCGCGATGGTTGGCAATATGGCGGAACTGGGCAGGTGGTCCCCATAGCACTAGTTGATCGCCCGCTTCGAGAAGGGTCCGGGCTAATTCGCCGTCAAACCAGCCATCACGGCGCCACAGTCCCACCGCAACGATCCCGAAGCGTCCTGGAAAGTTCACCTCACCCAAGGTCTGGCCAATGAACATGGACTGGGGCGCAACCATAGCCTGGAAGAGGCGAGCCTGGCCTTGGGCTTTCTCGCTGAGACCCTGGGGCAGCACCTCACCGGCTTGGGCTACGGCATGCAGCGCCAGATCGGGTTGTGAGGTGAAGCCGGCAATTTCTTCAGGAGTAGTCTGCACCAGCAGCACGTCGCCGGTAAGCAGGGTAAGGGTATCAAAGGGCCGTGGCAAGGAGACCCCCTGGCGTATCCAGTCACTGACCTGCAGGTGATCGCGGTAGGTATCCATGAACTCTTCCATGATCCGACCGGCCCAGCGGGATCCAGGGGGAATGGTGATCTCGGTGAAGTAGCGATCTAGGTGGGTCAGATCGGTTACCTCATTGCTATTCTCACGGCGTGGCAACAACCAATGCACCAGCAACAGATACAAGGTACCCAAAACGCTGAGTACTAGGCCGATTGGAGCGACCGAAAACACCCCCAGGTAGGCATAGCCGCTACGATGTAACAGGCTGTTGGCGATAAGAAATGCGGGCGCACTGATTACGGTAATGGTGGTCCCCAGTGAAGCGGCGAAGGCCATGGGCATCAGCAGACGTGAGGCAGGGAATTGGTTGTTTCGTGCCAGGCGTAGCAGCACCGGCATCATCATTGCGACGACCATAAGCTGGTGGGTGAAAGCGGCCAGGATCGCTACGACAGGCATTACCACCAGCAGCGTTCGCCATTCGCTATTACCCGCTGCGCGCCTTACCCAAAAACCAATCCGATCGGCAAAGCCGGTGGCGGCCAGGCCGGCTGAAATCACAAATACCCCCGCGGTGATCAAGGCCGCTTCACTGGAAAATCCCGACAGCGCGGCAGGGGTGCTCAGCTGGCCGCTAAAGGCCAGTGCCAGGATGACCAGCAGAGCAGTCACGTCGATACGTACCCGCTCACTGATGAACAGCGCCAGAGCGCCGGTCAGGATGATGAGAAACACGATAATGCTTGGCGTCATACGGCACTCCGATGGCGCGATAGCCTACTATGCGGAGGGTAGGGGTGGGTAGGCAAGTCGTGTGGGGTACAGGGGCACACTCATGGCAATACAATTGCCCGGTTTCACAAGGAATCACGCGCCATGAATGAAGTACTTATCGTTTTCCACGGAATTACCATCACCGGCTGGAAATTGATTGGATACACCGGCACGCTGCTGTTCAGTGCTCGCTGGTTCGTGCAGATGTACGCCACCCGTAAACATCGGCGCGTGCATATGCCGCGAACCTTCTGGTATCTGTCCATCGTCGGTAGTCTGATGGCACTGAGCTATTTCATCTTCGGTAAAAACGACTCGGTAGGTATCCTGCAGAATCTTTTCCCGGCCTTTGTGGCGCTCTATAACTTACGTATCGACTTTCGTGATCGGAGTCGGTGGGAGCAGGAACGTAGTAAATCAGGGTAACGGTAGCAGCTGGGACGACCCCGGATGACATGCCAATAAACTACGCGGATTCCGTATCACGGCAATAGTCATTACCAAAATGGAGTGCTGAAACACTCCATTTTGGTAGAACCCGAGCGACCGTCGAGTGTCAAACGGCCTCGAGTACCATGGCAAAACCCATCCCGGTACCAATGCACATAGTCACCATGCCGTACTTTTGCTTGCGGCGCCGTAATCCGTGCACAACGGTCGCGGTGAGTTTGGCTCCGGTTGCTCCCAGCGGATGGCCAAGGGCGATAGCCCCACCTAGTGGATTAACTTTAGCCGGGTCGAGATCCAAATCACGGATCACCGCCAGGGACTGGGCGGCAAAGGCTTCATTGAGTTCGATCCAGTCCAGATCATCCTTATTAATGGCGGTGTTCTTCAGCGCCAATGGAATGGCTTCCTTAGGACCGATACCCATGATTTCAGGAGGCACCCCGGCTACGGCAGAAGATACAAAGCGCGCCAGCGGCGTCAGCCCATATTCTTGTATAGCGCGTTCACTGGCCAGCAGTACCCCCCCCGCACCGTCGGACATCTGCGAAGAATTTCCTGCGGTGACACTACCCCCCATGCGAAACACTGCGCGCAGTTTACCCAATGCCTCAAGGCTGGAACCACGACGTGGGCCTTCGTCGGTATCGGCCATTGTGGCGGCCTCACGGACGGCATGAGTACTCATGTCTGGGTACCGGTCATTGATAGGGAAGGGCACAATTTCTTCCTTAAACTCGCCCTGATCGATGGCCGCCAGCGCCCGTTGATGGCTTTGCAGAGCAAAAGCATCTTGATCCTCACGGCTGACTTTCCAACGATCGGCTACATTTTCAGCAGTGATGCCCATGCCATAGGCGATACCGATATTTTCATCGCTGAATACGCTTGGATTGATGGCGGGCTTATGGCCCATCATGGGCACCATGCTCATACTCTCGGTACCACCCGCTAGCATCAGCTCAGCTTCACCGAGACGGATGCGGTTGGCCGCTAAGGCAACGGCCTGGGAACCCGATGAGCAAAAACGGTTGATGGTCATACCCGGTACGCTGTCCGGCAATCCTGCCAGTAACAAACCGATACGGGCCACGTTCATACCCTGCTCGGATTCAGGCATAGCGCAGCCGATGATGACGTCGCCGATACGCTGAGGATCAATGCCGGGAGCCCGGGCCAAGGCTTCACGCAGTACGTGGGCGAGCAGATCATCGGGACGGGTGTTGCGGAACATGCCGCGTGGAGCTTTGCCAATTGGGGTACGAACGGCGCTGACGATATAAGCGTCCTGGATTTGTGCAGTCATTTTGATTCTCCTTGCGCTCAATTGCGCAACGGCTTGCCGGTGGTCATGGTGTGGGCGATGCGGGCTTGGGTCTTTGCCATCTGCGCGAGGGCTACGAAGTGCTTTCGCTCCAGATCCAATAACCAGGTTTCGTCCACTTGAGAACCGCGCTCAATATTTCCACCACACAGCGTGTCGGCAATGCGCGAGGCGATTTCGTTATCGTGCTCAGAGATGAAGCGGCCTTCAAGCATGTTGACCAACATCATTTTCAAGCTTGCCGTACCGGTATCTCCGGCAACCCGAATCGAGCGCGCCGGAAGGGGCGGACGGTAGCCGGAATCGGCTAATGAGGC
>CAJXGK010000065.1 GCA_913053815.1 uncultured Rhodanobacteraceae bacterium | reverse complement strand
GGTACTTATCCGATCCGTAATCACTCTATTGCACTCGTCGCTTTTCCCGTTCAATTTTGCTGGTAATCCTCAATCCGAATGACTCTATCTATGACTGACGTCCCTGTACCTCCCGCTACCGAAAATCGTCTTATTGCCGAGCGTCGTGACAAGTTGCAGGCGATCCGGAAGCAAGGCCCCGCCTTTCCCAACGATTTTCGACCCAATAGCTTTGCCGGCCAGCTCCAGCGGGAATTCTCCGATCGTGAGCGCTGGACCGTTGAAGCCATAGAGGGGGCCCAGCGTAGTGTTGCTGTAGCCGGTCGGGTCATGCTCAAACGGGTCCAAGGCAAGGTCAGTTTTGTGCAGATTCAGGACTACAGTGGTCGCATCCAACTGTTTGTTCACAAGGCTACAGTGGGAGAAGAAACCTACAACGCCTTCAAAGGTTGGGATGTCGGTGACATCGTTGGGACCGAAGGAAGCTTGATGCTGACTCGCACTGGCGAATTGTCGGTACGGGTCAAGACCTTGCGTTTGCTGACTAAGGGGCTGCGGCCCTTACCAGAAAAATGGCATGGTCTGGCCGATGTCGAACGCCGTTACCGGCAGCGTTACGTTGATTTGATCGTTACCGATGCTACCCGAGAAACCTTCAAGAAGCGTTCGCGAATTGTCGGCTTCATGCGTGCATGGCTGGAAGCCGAATCCAGAGGGTTCATGGAAGTGGAAACCCCCATGATGCATCCGATTCCGGGGGGGGCGACGGCGCGTCCGTTCGCTACTCACCATAATGCCTTAGACATGGATTTGTTCTTGCGGGTAGCCCCTGAGCTCTATCTCAAGCGCTTAGTGGTTGGGGGCTTCGAGCGGGTATACGAAATCAACCGTAATTTCCGTAATGAAGGGATCTCGACCCGACACAATCCCGAATTCACGATGCTCGAGCTGTATCAGGCCTATGCCAGTTACATCGAAATTATGCAGCTCACCGAAAATCTACTTCGCGATACCGCTGAGGCCGTGTTGGAACGTACTGCACTCACCTGGGAAGGGCGGGTTATCGATCTGGGGCCCACCTTCCGAAGGTGGGCATTAGCCGAGGCAGTACAGCACCATAACCCCGAGCTGGATGCAGCGGCGTTGCGTAATGTTGAGAGTTTGCGCAGCTATTGTGATGGTCGGGGGATTACCTATCAGCACAGTTATGGCTGGGGTAAATTACTACTGGAAATCTTCGAGAAAACCGTCGAGGTAGAGTTGCTGCAACCCACATTTATTACCCATTACCCCACCGAAGTCAGTCCCTTAGCCAGGGCCTGCGACCAGGACCCGGAACTGACGGACCGCTTTGAGCTGTTCATTGGCGGTAAGGAGATTGCCAATGGTTTTTCCGAGTTGAACGATCCTGAAGATCAAGAAGCACGTTTTCGGGCCCAGGTTGAGGCCAAGGATGCAGGGGATGATGAAGCCATGCATTTCGATGCCGACTATATTCGAGCGTTGGAATTCGGCATGCCGCCCACCGGCGGGCTGGGCATTGGTATTGACCGATTGGTCATGCTGTATACCGATTCCGCGTCGATTCGCGATGTACTGTTATTTCCTCATATGCGTCCTGAGCACTGACATGCGGGCGTTCTCAAGCATTCATGGGGCACGCTTGCGACCCGGACAGCCTGGTCCGGTCACTGGTCAGCGAGCTCGGGGTTCTTTACGGTATCGTGTCAAGCAGGTGGTTGGGCTGCCGGTTGGTTTTGAGGCTTGAGTTATGTGGTACGTAATGATTGCTCTGGATGTTCCCGACTCGGGTTCGAAAAGACAGGTTGCACGGCCTGCACATCGGGCCCGACTGCAGGTTTTGCACGAGGCCGGACGCTTATTGCTGGCCGGACCATTTCCTGCCATTGACGCCGAAGACCCGGGGCCTGCCGGCTTTGACGGGAGCTTGATCGTGGCAGAATTCGAGAATCATGAGGCGGCTCGCGCCTGGACTGATGCAGACCCCTACGTGGAGGCTGGGGTGTATCAAGAGGTGCAGGTACGTCCATTTTGCAAGGTGCTGCCATGACTCGTCTACAACGTATCCGGGCAAGTATTGAAGCCGCTTTCGATCCCCAGCAGCTTGAAATTATTGACGAGGGCCACCGGCATGTCGGTCATGCTGGGGCCCGCGATGGGCGTGGCCATTTTCGGGTACGGATTGCCAGCCGGGCCTTCGTCGGTCACTCAACGCCAATACAGGTTCATCGGGCCATTTATGCTGCCCTAGGCCCCCTGATGGAGACCGATATTCACGCCTTGGCCATCGAGATATTACCTCCCCCAAAAGTACCGAAAACTCTTTGCTGACAACCTTCCCAGGTCGGTGATATGTGTTTTGTCACGAGTTTGTAGATGCGTTGTACACATCGGTTGCTCAGTAAAATGGGTCGTTCAGAGACCTCGGCCCGCTTGCCTATTAATTGGTAAACTTCTTGATCGATGTGGGGGTGCCCTATCCTTTGGCCCGTCCTCTTAGGCAGGCTAATAGTGAGTCCGGCGAGAATCTGGGCGATTGACAAGCAGTCAATGATCTGGGCTTGTCCAGTTCGAAAGTGATGGGTGATTGCTTCCTGCTATCTTATTTGGCACAGTGAGCCGTCTTCCGCCTTGGCGGGAGGGGGATTTTTTGCTCAGGGCTGAACCTCGTATGCGTCTCACTTTCATCAAGTTGGTTGGTTTCAAGTCCTTCGTCGATCCGACAGTGTTATCGCTGCCCTCCAACCTGAGCTGCATAATGGGGCCTAACGGTAGTGGTAAGTCGAACATTATTGATGCGGTACGTTGGGTACTTGGCGAAAGTGCCGCCAGCCGGTTGCGCGGTGATGCGACGACCGATGTAATTTTCTCAGGCTCCACCGGGCGCAAACCGGTGGGTCAGGCCAGCGTTGAACTGGTTTTCGATAACAGTGACGGCACCATTGGTGGCGAGTTTGCCCAGTTTGGCGAGATCTCAGTCAAACGCTTGGTCAGCCGTGACGGGCAATCGGCCTATTACCTCAATGGTACGCATTGTCGGCGCCGGGATATCACCGATTTGTTTCTCGGTACCGGCCTTGGAGCACGCAGTTACGCCATCATGGAGCAAGGGGTCATCACCCAGATCGTTGAATCGCATCCTGAACAGTTGCGCATGCATCTGGAGGAGGCGGCCGGTATCTCTAAGTACAAGGAACGCCGCAAAGAAACCGAATCACGTATCTGCGATACCCGGGAAAATCTCGATCGGGTACGTGACGTGCGGGATGAAGTGGATAAACAGCTCGATCGCCTCAACCGCCAGGCTCGTGCTGCAGAGCGCTGGAAGACCCTGAAGGCCGAGCGGGCACGGCATGAGGCTGAGTTGAGTGCGCTGGAATATCGTGCCTTACAAGCCGATCGCGCGAGACAAGGTGAGCGTTTGCGTGAGATCGAATTGTCGATTGAACGTGAGCTTGCTTCGCAGCGGCAGGCCGAATCTGATCTGGAGTCGGCCCGAATTCACCAGCACGCAGCCAATGAAAACCTCAATGTAACCCAAGGCGAGGTTTACAAGGTAGGTGCGGAAATTGCCCGGGTGGAACAGCAATTAGCTCATCATCGGGAGCTGGGTGAGCGTTTGCAGCAGGAATGGGTCGAGGCAGAGAAGTCGCTCGCCGAGCTGGATTTACAAAGTGCCGAAGATCGAAGTCAACGGCAGCAATTGCAGTATATCCTGGAGGTTGGTGCCCCGGAGCTGGAAGTCTTGCGCAAGGCTGAGGAAGCGGCTCAGCGGGCCTTGCAGGAGGCTGAAAATGCCCAATCGCAGTGGCAACTACGTTGGGATCAGTATGCCCAGCAAGCCGGTGAGGCCAGCCGGTCGATTGCAGTTGAGCAAACCCGGATTGAGCATACGGAGCGGGAGTCGCTGAGCCTGGTCCAACGTCGACAATCGCTACTGGAGGAACGCCAAACTATCGATCTGGCCGCGTTGGGGACTACTGGGCGCGAGATTGAGCTCGCTCTTGCGAGTCAGCAAGCAGACGTAGAGCGTCATGAAAAAGAACAATCCACCATTCGTAAACAACTCGAAGTAGCGCTGGAACAGGAGCATTCCAGCCAGGCCCAACTTGATGTGCTACGGCAAAGTCAGCGTGATGTCCGAGGCCGACTGAGTGCTCTTGAAGTTTTGCAGCAGGAGGCACTCGGTAAGAACAATGCAACAGCCCGCAACTGGCTGGAACAGCACGGACTGGCCGGTGCCACCCGTCTCGCCGGCATGCTGCATGTTCAAGACGGATGGGAGCATGCGGTTGAAATCGTCCTTTCCGGCCTGCTGGAGTCGGTTCTGGTGGTCGAGCCACAGAGCCGGGCCGAGGCTCTTTTTGCCGTTTCTAAACTAAATTTGACCTTGCTGGATCCGGTCATCGGAACCGCACGGTCGGGAACACTTTCCGAGCGGGTTGAAGGGCCCGCTGCAGCGATGGTTCTATTGAGTTCAGTACGTGTGGCTGACAGTCTTGAGCAAGCACAGCAAGTACTACCGGAGCTAAGTGCGGGCGAGTCGGTGATGACCCCGGCAGGGGAGTGGCTGGGGCCTGGCATGGTCTGCGCACGACGCCCCCAGGATGCCCAGGTTGGAGTGTTGGCAAGGGAACGGGAGATTGAACGGCTACAGCAGCAGATACAAGAGCTGGAACAACAGATTGCCGATATAGGGCAAACCCTCACCCTGCATCGTAACGCCCGAATTGCGCTGGAACAGCGGCGCGATACGCTGCAGCAGACCCTATATCAGGCCCATCATGGCTTGTCCGAACTGGCAGGCCAGCGCCAGGGTCATCTTAATAAGTTGGCCATGACTCAAGCCAGGTTAACCCGGCTCAGCGAAGAACTCGAGCCACTCAGCGTTCGTCTTGCAGCGCTGCAGCAGCAGACGCGCGAAGCTCGTGAGCGGCGCACTGCCACACAATTGCAAATGACTGAATTGGAAGGCCTGTGTGGGGTTCTTGAAACCGAGCGGCGCAGTACCCTGGAACAACGCGAGGAAGCTCGCGGTAAGCAGCGTGAGGCACTGGAGAAATCTCAGTCCGCTGCCCTCACGGTGGAATCGCAGCGGGCTTCTCTGGCAGCGATCGAACAGGCATTGCAGCGCAGTCAGACCCGGCGTGATGAAACAGTGCAGCGCTATGAATCGATTGCTGCGCAGATTGCTTCAGCCGATGCGCCCCTGGCGGAGTTGGAAATGCAAAGACAACGGCAGCTTGAGCAACGGTTACTGGCGGATCGTCAGCTTGTTGAAGCCCGTCGGGCACTTGAGGAGACCGAAACGATAGTACAAGGCTTCGAACAGCAGCGTACGGTGTTTGAACAGAAATTGGTCGGCTTGCATGAAAAGGCTAATGAAATCCAGCTGGCCGATCAGGCTTTGCGCTTACGTGCCGAGCAGCTCGCCGCAGATATTCTTGCAGCCGATCAGTCTCTGGATGATTTGTTACAGGAACTCGACGCCGAGGTTACTGCTGAGGATGGTCAGCGGCGTTTGGAAGCCCTGGCCATAAAAATTCAGCGGTTGGAGCCCGTTAATTTGGCCGCAATCCGGGAACATACTGAGCAGGCTCAACGTAAGCAGTATCTGGATGCGCAGCTTGCGGATCTTGAATCCGCATTGGATACCTTGCAAGGTGCGATTCGTAAGATTGATGGGGAGTCGCGGCTGCGTTTTTACGATACGTTTGACAAGGTCAACGCGGGCATCCAGGAGCTTTTTCCCCGCTTATTCGGGGGCGGAGAGGCCCATTTGGAACTCACCAGTGAAGATGTTCTGCAGGCTGGGGTACTGATCATGGCGCGTCCTCCGGGGAAACGGGTCAGCAACATTATGCAGTTGTCGGGTGGCGAGAAGGCACTCATAGCCGTGGCCCTGATCTTCGCCATCTTCCGGCTCAATCCGGCCCCGTTCTGTATCCTGGATGAAGTGGATGCCCCGCTGGATGAAGCCAATGTGGATCGCTTCAACCAATTGGTACTCGAGATGAGCGAGCAGGTGCAGTTTCTTTATGTAACCCATAACAAGGCCAGCATGGAAATGTGCCATCAACTTTGCGGTGTGGCGATGCGTGAGCCAGGCGTTTCACGGTTAGTCCAGGTCGACATTGAAGAAGCGGCTAAACTGGCTGGAGCGGCCTAACTTGGAGACTCCTATGTATTGGAATCCGACGATTGGCATTCCATTGTTGCTGCTCAGTGTGGCCGTTCTTTGGGGTGTGTATTTCTATGCTCGACCGCAACGGGGGACAAGCAAAAAACGCATCTCGAAGATAGAAAAAAAATCTCGGATTGAGCCTGAACTATATGGTGAAGATGATCCCGTCAGCTCTGAAGTAGACGTTTATGCACGCCGGGAAACCGCCGATGGTGCCGTGGTGACACCCCAGTCGGATTCCATGGGACCGGAAGTCGTCCTTGGGCAGCGTGACGATAACCCGATTGAACGCATTGTCACACTGTTCGTGGCGGCTCGGGAACAGCGCAGCTTCATGGGTTCGGACTTGGTCGTGGCTGCCGAGAAGGTAGGGCTCGAGTACGGAGATATGGGCATCTTTCATCGGCTCGATGAAGCTCATCCTCAAGCCGGCCCGATGTTCAGTGTGGCCAATATGGTCAAGCCGGGTAGTTTTGATTTTTCCGATCTGGATCATTTTAGTACCCCCGGTCTGGGATTTTTCATGACCCTGCCTGGTCCGTTGCCGGCCCTGGATGCTTGGGAGATTATGTTGCCGGCCTCTCAGCGCATGGCAGAGCTGCTTGATGGAGTGGTCCTGGATGCCGAACGCAATGCCCTGGGACGGCAGGGCATCGCCTATATTCGCAACCAGCTTCGCGGCTGGGATCGTCGCCGCACCGGTACCGAAGTCCACCTGGATTCACACCACTGACAAGTGCCGAGGGGTACGCCGCCGGTAGATGGATGGATGCTTGTTACCAAGCGAGTTTCCTACGCCTACAGCACCCGAGTTCATTTTCTTGCTTGTCCAAGGAAACGAACCCAAAGAAGGCCACCCCCTTGGCTAACTTCTCTCGGGCGAGCGAGAGAAGGAACACGCCCATCGCCGGTGGACGAAAGCTTGTGGTCCTGGACGCAGGACATCCGCAAGCGAGTGACACCGCAGAGCGGTAAGAAAATCATCTCGATGGATGTGCTGTGTACCTCACCACATCTTATGCGGTGGCATTGTGGCCTTATCAGAAAGCGTGGTGGCTGCAGCGTTGGGGGGATGTGAGGGGATTGTTTCGGCCATGGCTGTGTTCAGCCCCCGAGTTCTTCCACCAATTCAATATATTGTCGGCAGGCCTCCTTTTTCTCCATACCGCTGAGCTTTGCCCAGGCTGCATATTTGGCAGTGCCGACAAAATCAAAAAAGCCTGGTTTGGGTCCGTAGACGTCCCCGTCGAAACCCTGCTTGTACAGAGCATATAGCTTAAGCAGGGTATCGTTGTCAGGGCGCTCGGATAGTTTTTTAACGGATTCAGCAGCTTGTGTAAAACGAATCTTTAGATCGTCGTTCATGGCCGTTCCCGTATGGTTTATAGAGTGACCTTGTCTGCAGCGGCTTTTAACACGAGACCCGGTTCGGGTCAATGCAAGTTTAGACTGAGGGGTAGATTCACGACGGCTTGGCCTACTGCGCAAGTTCTTAGCTCTATTTCACCTATATATTCCGGTGACGCGCGTGATGTCTGGTCCACAGGGAGAGTTAGAGCTCTAGACCGCCCCCCTAGTTGTGTGGAGGTGAGAGCAATGCACTCAAGGCATGGGTGTTGGGCCAAGGACTGCAGACCTCGCCGATATCAGCAAGCCCGGGTTGGTCTCGCAAGCGTTCGAGTTCGCACAAGAAATACTCGCGGGGGTATTCCTTTGCCCCCATGCTTAGAGTGTGGTTATTGGATACCTGGGCGTCTAGCCACGGACAATCGTATCGGGCAAGTATGGCGCAAGCGTAAAACAGGGCGGCTTTGGAGCCATCCCGAACCCGGCTGAACATCGATTCGCCGCTGAACAGACCCCCTACTGCCACGCCATAGAGTCCGGCGATCAGCCGGCCTTGTTCCCAGACCTCGAAGGAGCGGGCCTGTCCCTGCCGATGTAACGCCAGATAAGCCTTCTGCATGGCCGGAGTAATCCAAGTGCTATCGGCATCCCGTCGGGGTTGTGCACAGGCCCCGATGACCTCAGTAAAAGCGCAATCCATGCTCAAAGCCCAGGCCTTGCTGCGCAAGGTTCTCAGCAGACGCCTGGGGACTTGCAGATGGTGGGTGTCGAATAGGCACCGAGGATCGGGCGACCACCAGGCAATGGGCTCACCTTCGGAATACCATGGGAAAATACCGTGCCGATAGGCTTT
>CAJXGK010000064.1 GCA_913053815.1 uncultured Rhodanobacteraceae bacterium | reverse complement strand
CCCTATTCGCCTCAAAAGATCAAAAATGGCCCTCGATTTTTCATTCGCCTCGCTACGGCCCCCCAAGTCCGACAAGCTCCTTGGGTATTGAGTAGGGTGACTATCCTCCGATGATCCCCCACTCCCACCTGGCATCGGGGCGGCCTTCAGGTGCATTTCTCCTGGGAATAACGCAACTCCTGCCAACTCAGGTGTTACCGGACAAGGCGACGGCTTTTGCGTAGGGCTGATCCAGCGTATGATGACCAAGGTGTTTCCAGCGTGACAACCTACCGCAGGTAGAGTTCAGTCGTTGTTTGGGATCATGTCCTACTATAAGATCACTGCAAGCGCCGATTGGCGTAAGCCTTGTATCCTGTCGACGGAGGTTGTTCCATGTCAGAAAATGAAGAAAATAAAGTATCGCGTCGCCGTTTCCTTAAGGTTGCTGCCGGTACGGCCGTAGCGGCTGTAGCGGTTGGCGCCTTGCCTCGCTTAGCTCATGCGGAAGGTTTGCCGCATCTGAAGGAATCGGACCCTGCCGCCCAGGCTCTTCACTATCATGACGATGCAAGCAAGGTTTCTGCTGCCAAGTACCCTATGTTTAAGAAGGGTGATCGTTGTAAAATTTGCCGGTTTTATCAGGGCAAACCCGGGCAGACTTGGGGCCCATGCCAGTTGTTCCCCGGCAAGGCTGTGCATGTGGATGGTTGGTGTGAGGGCTTCTCGAAGAAGTAAGTCCACATCCAGCAAAAGGATGGATATGATGCATAAAAGCCGGGCTCAGCCCGGCTTTTATGGGTTTTAGTCAAGGATTGGGCGCGGCAGAAATTTTTTCTGATTACGGCGTTTGTTTTGCTGGGCCGGCACGTTTAGAACCTAAACATGTATTGAGCCGGTAGGGGTGGGCTCGGACCCAACAGATGATGACGGAGTGAAACCCTCACCGTAGTTATTCGTGGGGATGGGCCAGCTCGCTGTGCTGACGTCCGTATAAGTAGTAAATGACGAGCCCGACTATTGCCCAGATGACAAAGACCAGTTTGGTTTTGTCGGATAGGTTGAAAAATAAGAAGGTGCATCCGGCTACGGCGCCCAGGCTGACGACCCAGGTCCAGCCACGCATAATCCGGAAAGGACGATACCGGTCAGGTTGAGTACGGCGCAGGATCAGTACGGCAATGGCGACCATGGCGAATGCAAACAGGGTGCCGGCATTCGATAGATCGGCTAGTTTTCCGACGGGGAAAATACCTGCGAACAGTGCAATCGTGATACCGGTGATCAGGGTGATGACATAGGGAGTCTTGAAACGAGGATGGATCTTGGAAAACACCGCGGGCAATAGGCCATCGCGTGACATGGTGAAGAAAATTCGGGTCTGGCCATAGATCATCATCAGGATCACGGACGGCAGAGCAACGCTTGCGGCAAGGGCAACCAGCTGCCCGATATTCGGAAAACCGAGATCACGCAATACGAAAGCTAGGGCCTCTTTGCTGCAGACCAAGTTATGCACTCCTTGGCAGGCGTTGGCCATACCCAATGAGCCTGGTGCGTAGGCCACCCCGTTGTGCATCAAGGGCTGGGCACCGACCGAACCGGCAGCCCCATAACCGACGAAAAGATAGAAAATGGTAGCAACGGCCAGTGAGCCAATCACCCCAATAGGGATATTCCGGTTGGGATTTTTGGTTTCCTCAGCGGCGGTGGAAACCGCATCGAAACCCACGTAGGCGAAGAAAATTGACGCCGCCGCACCGAATACGCCCGTCCCGCCTCCGGATAGTGGGTCACCCCAACCGGTGGGGATGAAGGGGTGAAAATTAGTACTTTTTACTGCCGGTACCGCAACGAATATGAACGCCAGCAATGCCGCAATCTTGATCAATACCAGAATCACATTGACCCGGGCGCTTTCTGTTGTACCGAGTATGAGTAGGCCGGTGATGAGTAGCGAGATAAGGGTGGCAAGCAGGTTGAAGCCGCCGCCATCAAAAATGCCGATGCGCAGGAATTCTGGTAAGCCCAGTCCCCAATGGGCAAGCATGCCGTTAGCGTAACCCGACCAACCTACAGCCACCGCACTGGCGGCGACGGCATATTCAAGTATCAGGGCCCAGCCAACGGTCCAGGCCATGGCTTCACCCAGCACAGCGTAGGTGTAGGTATAGGCCGAACCCGCTACCGGCACCATGGCCGCAAGTTCGGCATAGGCCAGGGCCGCCAGCGCACAAACGAAAGCCGCGATGACAAAGGCGATCAGCATGGCGGGGCCGGCTTTTTGCGCGGCTTCGGAAGTGAGCACAAAAATACCGGTGCCGATAATGGCGCCAATGCCGAGCATAGTGAGCTGAAAGGCCCCGAGTGTTCGGCTGAGGTGATGTTTCTCCGCCGTGGCGAGAATTTGATCGAGTGGTTTGACGCGCCAAAAAATCATTCGTTACCCCGAGTGACTATTTTCGAGACAGAGCCCCCAAGGCCGCAACCAGGTGGCACGGCCTGAAGCAGGTACTCACCATGCAAAAATGCTTGCTATCTAAAGGTTTCGGCTAAGCCGCTCATCTGTCGCTGCCGTATCCTATGTTATCGCCGCAATATGGGTAGGCGTGGTGGCGTCAGACTCGGTACTACCCCACCGACATGCAGAGCGAAGAAAACCAGTCGTTGGCCGTCCGAATTTCCCCTAGTCAGTGGGAGCCCTGCAGGGATTTTAATTTCCCTACTCCCGACCCACCGATCGCCACCGAGATCGGTGGCGATCGTGCCTAACCCATTTTACGGACCGTACCCGTGGGGGGCCGATCCGAATGCAAAACGCATCGTCCGTATAGTCCCTGACTCACTCATGTTGGGGGTTGTGCTCGCATGCTCAGGGACTAGGTAGGACAGATTCCAGAGGGTCTTTGTCCCAGTTTTCATCCAGGTATTCTTTAACGCGATCGCGGGGTAGGCGCATGCTGTGTGCCATCCACATAATCAGGGCTGAGAACACAGCAATGACCGGGATTGAGCTGGCCAGATTAAGGAGCCCGAGATTGCCCTTACCCGCAGATAGGTCCGGATACGAACCCAGCCAGCTGATTAGGACCAATCCGCCCAACCACAGAATGACCCAAAGGCCTGAATATAGGTCCAGTCGTGGTGTTTGTTTGTGGTAGAAAGCCTCATGTACGACCAGTATGCTGAGTCCTAGTAGTACGGCGATGGCCAGCTTCCAGTCAACCCCCCACCCCGACCAATAGACGATCAGGTTGGAAGATAGGAATGCGAGATAGGGAATGATGACACCACCGGGCAGCCGGAACGGGCGTTTTTGCTCGGGTAGTTCTTTACGTAGCGCCATCAGTACCAGCGGACCGGAGCCAAATGACAGTACGGTGGCTGAGGTTACGAAACCGACCAATTTTTGCCAGCTTGGAAACGGCAGAAAGAAAATTAGGCCGACCACGAAGGCCACGATTACGCTGACCCAGGGTACGCCGTGATCATTGACCTTAGCCAGTGAGGCCGGGGCATTACCATTGCGGCCCATCGCATAGGACAAGCGGGCCGTGACGGTGGTGTAGATCAAGCCGGTGTCGGCGGGGGAAATAAAAGCATCGATATACAACAGTAATGCCAGCCAGGTCAGACCAAGAGTCATCGACAGGGTGGCCAGCGGTCCGAAGGCCATGGCCTTGTTCTCAATGCCGCCGGAAAAGGTGGTGCCGATATGAGCCCAGCCGTTGGCCAGGGCGGCGTTGGGTAAGGCCCCGATGAAAGCTATTTGCAGGCCGATGTAGATCACCGCGCATCCCAGCACTGAGCCGATGATGGCAATCGGCACATTGCGGCTGGGGTTATCGGTTTCACCCGCTAATTCCACCCCTTGCCGGAAGCCAAGGTAGGAAAAGATGATGCCGGCGGTAGCGATAGACGAGAACACGCCGTGCCAACCGAAGGGCATAAAACCGCCATGTGCGGCATAGGCGAAATGAGTGCTGTCGAACTCGGCGCTGAAGAACGACACCACCACTAGTAGGATGATAGCGAGCTTCCACCACACCAGGGCATTGTTGAGCCGGGCGAACCAGCGGATACCGATGACGTTGACCAGGCTGAACAGGAACATCAGTGCGGCGGCGGCGATATAGCCCATCGGCGTCAGTATGGCAACGCCGTCTCGGAGTACTTGCAGATTGGGGATGTAGTTGTTGGCGTATTGCAATGCGGCCAGCACCTCGATGGGGGCGGTGGAGGCGGCCGCCAACCAGGTGACCCAGCCGGTGGTGTAACTAGCGAACGAGCCAAAGGCAAAATGGGGAAAGCGCACCACGCCGCCCGACAAGGGAAACATGGTGCCGAGTTCGGCGTAGGTGAGACCAATAAAAAGGATCATGATTGCGCCGATCAGCCACGAGATGATTGAGGCGGGGCCGGCTTGTTGGGCTGCGTTTAAGGCGCCGAATAACCAACCTGAACCGATGATCGAGCCTACGGCAGTAAATAGCAGACCGATAAGACCAACGTGGCGTTTCAGTCTTTTGTCATCACTGCCAGAGGCAAGAGTCGTGGGTGTTTGCATCGGATTTTCCCTCTTTTATACAAAGTTGATGAAACATGCGTTAAGGCACTATCTGCAGCCGGCATGGGCATCAATGCCAAACCTGATGGGTTGAAAATCTCAGAGTCTATGGGTAAAGATGTAGTTTTCGGCTGGGTAAGAAATGGATCAGTGGGTTGACGTCCCCGTCGTTTATTGAGCGCTCCAGGTTTGTCGCGGCCTTGGCGAAAGGGACGAAAATGGGTGCGAAGAGGGGGGCCGCATGAATCTGGCTACCTCCTCGCTAGAGGTTCGTGGCATCCAGTTGAATCAGATCAGCCGGAAACCACGTGTCGCCGTACCATACGCGAGCCCTGCGCATGCAGCAAGAAGTACCGGCGACAACGCATGTTATCCATCCCTTTACACGCCGATCGATGGTCAGACAGGAAAACCAATGAATGCGCTGCAAATCCAGGTATCGAGATTGTTGCATACCTATCTACCCCGAGATGGGGGTCAGCGGGGTCTGATCAAAGTATTTCACAGCTTGGTTGAGGCGCATTCTGATTGCTGTAAACGGTCATGTTTACCCGGGCATTTTACCGCATCTGCGTGGCTGGTCAGTGGAGATGGACAGCGAGCATTACTCACTCATCATCGCAAGTTGGGCCTCTGGGTGCAGCCTGGAGGGCATGCCGATGGACAGGCCGACCTAGCTGCTGTGGCCTTGCAAGAAGCGGGGGAAGAATCAGGGCTGGCCGGTTTATGCCGTGAGGGTGGAGTATTCGATTTGGATCACCATTGGATCCCCCGGTATTTCGGGGAACCCGCCCACTGGCATTACGACGTACGCTTCGTGGTGCGGGCAACCTCAGGGGAGGCTCCGGTGGTGAGTGAAGAATCTCTGGCTCTGGCCTGGCGCCCGGTTAGTTGGCTGGCAAGCTCTCCTGGAGTGGACGCATCGGTACAGCGCATGGCTCAAAAATGGCTGAACCAGGAAATACTCAGTCCGGCAAAATGAAGGCAGCGACTACCGCCCGATCCTCGTTGGCAAGCACATTGAAGGTACGGGCCACTGCCGCGTTGTTCATCACTTCGCAGCCAATCCCACGGGAGAGCAGGAAAGCCATGGCTTCCGGGGAGGCAAACTGTAGTTTTGGGCCACTACCGATCAGTACCACCTCGGGCTGCAGATCAAGTAACGGCACCAGATGCTCTGGACCGAGATCGTTGATATTCCGCACTGCCCAGTTTTCAATGGCCCGTTCCCGACTGATCACGAAACTCCGGCATAGTTTACGGTCGACCACTACGATGCCCTGTTCCTCGACGCAGCGAATATACAGGTACTTGCCGGGGTGGTTGAGCGTTACCTCCATCAGCGTGGTAAGGCAATTCTTGGCTGTTCGATATTGCGCCGGAACAAACAGGCGATATGGCCGATACGCTGTACCAGTTGGCTGTTACTTTGCTCCAGCAGGTGGGCAATCTGCTTGTCGCGCTGAGGGTGATCCATGGCCTCCAAGCGTACCTTGATCAGTTCGTGTTGATCCAGGGCCAGGGTGAGTTCCTTGATGACCGCTTCGGTCAACCCTTTGGTACCCAGTTGGATGACAGGTTTCAGAGGGTGGGCGAGGCCGCGTAAATAGCGACGTTGGGAGGCACTTAAAGACATGCGAGACCACGGTGAAAGAGAAATATGTACTGACTTCAGGTTATCATGAACAGCTTCTATGTAATGGATCGAACGTGTCTCGAAGCAAAAGTAGCACACGATGGCTGCGTGAGCATTTCAAGGACGAATACGTCAAGCGGGCACATGCCGGTGGTTTGCGCTCGCGCGCGGTGTTTAAACTTGAAGAAATCCTTGCGCGTGATCGTCTTTTGAAACCGGGAATGCGGGTGGTGGATCTCGGTGCCGCGCCGGGCAGTTGGTCGCAGGCGGTGCGCGCCAAGCTTGGCGATACCGGGCAAGTGATCGCGCTGGACATACTGCCCATACAGGGCATTCATGGAGTCGAATTTTTACAGGGTGATTTTCGTGAACCTGAGGTACTCCTGAGGCTTGAAGCCGCGCTGAAGGGTGAACGGCTGGATCTTGTGCTTTCCGATATGGCGCCCAATCTGAGTGGTATAGAGGTTGCGGACCAGGCTCGGACAATGGAACTGGCAGATAGGGCACTCGACTTTGCGCGGCGTTGGCTTAAACCTGATGGAGCGTTACTGATCAAGCTTTTCCAGGGTGCTGGGATTGATCAATTCATTTGCGACTTGCGCCGGGACTTCCGTCGCGTGAGTATGCGTAAACCCAAGGCGTCTCGAACCCGTTCGCGCGAGACGTATGCGCTGGTGCGGGGCCGTAGGGCCTGAACCGGTACGGAGTTTGACGATGAACGATATGGCTAAAAACCTGTTGCTGTGGTTGGTGATTGCGGTGGTGTTGCTGGCGGTTTTCCAGAGCTTTGCTCCATCGACGCGTACGGTGAAGCCGATGAGCTACACCCAATTTGTACAGCAGATTGACAATAATAATGTTGCTTCAGTTAACATCAGCGCGAAAAACCCGCCGGTGATTACCGGCAAGTTGCGCAATGGCAGCCCGTTGCACACGGTGGCGCCGTTCTTCGACGACTCGCTGTTGCCGCGTATGCTCAAGCATGACGTTGAAGTTACTCAACAACCGGCGGACAGTGGCAGCATCCTTTGGAAGATTTTGCTCGACTGGTTGCCATTCCTCATTTTTATCGGCATGCTGATCTGGTTCATGCGGCAGATGCAGTCAGGGGGTGGGGGACGTGGCGCCATGTCCTTCGGCCGCTCACGGGCTCGAATGCAGGGCGAGGATCAGGTCAAGGTAACGTTTGCCGATGTGGCTGGTTGCCAAGAGGCTAAGGACGAGGTAGGTGAACTGGTCGAGTTCTTGCGTGACCCTTCAAAGTTCCAGAAATTGGGTGGACGGATTCCCAGTGGGGTGTTACTAGCCGGCCCTCCGGGTACTGGCAAGACCTTGCTGGCCAAGGCTATCGCGGGTGAAGCCAAGGTTCCGTTCTTCATCATTTCAGGCTCGGATTTTGTCGAAATGTTTGTTGGCGTGGGTGCATCGCGGGTACGCGACATGTTCGAGCAGGCCAAGAAGCAAGCTCCGTGCATCATTTTCATTGATGAAATCGATGCGGTGGGTCGGCACCGTGGCGCGGGTTTGGGTGGTGGCCATGATGAGCGTGAGCAGACCCTCAACCAGCTGTTGGTAGAGATGGATGGTTTCGAGGGCAACGAAGGGGTTATCGTGATCGCTGCCACCAATCGAGCAGACGTACTCGATCCAGCCCTGCTACGCCCCGGTCGTTTTGATCGCCAAGTGATAATGATCTTGCCCGATTTGCGTGGTCGTGAGCAGATTCTCAAGGTGCACATGCGCAAGGTTCCGCTAGCCAAGGATGTCGATGCGCGGATCCTGGCCCGCGGCACCCCGGGTTTTTCCGGAGCCGATCTGGCCAACTTGATCAACGAGGCAGCCTTGTTCTCAGCTCGTGATAACTTACAAGAGGTGACCATGAACAGCTTCGAGCGGGCCAAGGACAAAATCATGATGGGGGCTGAACGCCGCTCCATGATCATGACTGAGGACGAGAAGCGCCTGACAGCCTTTCACGAGTCCGGACATGCCATTGTCGGTTTGTCTGTACCGGGGCATGACCCGGTCCATAAGGTCACCATCATTCCGCGTGGACAGGCCCTGGGCGTTACCATGTTTCTACCTGAGGAAGATCGTTATAGTAACAGTAAAAAACTGCTGGAAAGTCAGATATCCAGTCTTTTTGGCGGGCGTATTGCCGAAGAGTTGATTTATGGAAAAGACAGTGTGACTACTGGTGCCTCGAATGATATTGAACGCGCGACAGAAATTGCACGTAATATGGTTACCAAATGGGGTTTGTCCGAGCGT
>CAJXGK010000063.1 GCA_913053815.1 uncultured Rhodanobacteraceae bacterium | reverse complement strand
TTCGCTCTTTATCGTTAAATAGAACCACTATTCGCCTCCAAAGATCAAAAAACTGCCCTCAATTTTTCATCCGCCTCGCTACGACCCTCCAAGCCCGACAGGTTCCTAGCGGTTGCAACACTCAGACCCATGCTTGAACACTCTTGCTGAACCCGGTTTGAATCACTCCGGTTGTTTATCTGGGCCGGAGTAGCCAGCAGCCGTGAATCCCCGAGCGACGTGCGAAATCGGAGGGGATGCTTGTTTTAGTGCCATCCTCGATTGAAAAAACGGCCTCCAAAGCAGTGCGATCTAATTTAAAACGCCGGAAATGATTTGAAAATACCAGCACCCCATCCGACTCCAGTAAGTCACCACAGCGCTTCAGCAAGTCCACATGGTCGCGTTGAATATTGAAATCCCCGGTACGCTTGGAGTTGGAAAAAGTAGGTGGATCGACATAGATCAGACCGAAATGGCCGGCCTGCCTCAACAGCCACCGGGGAACGTCGGCCTGTTCGAGGCGATGTCGGGAACCCGTGAATCCGTTGCGGGCCAGATTCCATGATGCCCATTGCAGATAGGTTGCCGATAGATCCACACTGAGTGTTGCTCTGGCCCCACCGATTGCCGCATAGGCACTCGCCGTAGCCGTGTAGGCAAACAGGTTCAGCATTTTTCTTTCCGGGGCTAGTTCACGCAGTTGGGTCCGGATCAGCCGATGATCCAGAAACAAGCCCGTATCGAGAAATTCAAACAGATTTACCCGGAAATACAGCCCAGCCTCTTCAACCTCGATCAAACCACCCGGGTGGTGCTTAGAGTTGTAGCGGTCTCCAATGCGGCCCCGAACTCGCGTTTTTACCGCCACTCGCTCACGAGGCACCTCCAGAGCTTCACCCGCAGCATGCAGCAGATCACCAAAACGCTGTCTGGCTTTCAATGGATCGACTGTCGCCGGTGCTTGATACTCCTGAATATGCAACCAGCGTTGCACCTCACCGGACGCTATGCCCTGGTCATCAAGCACGCGTCCGGCATAGACATCAATGGCGGCTGAGTATTCCGGCAGGTCCGCGTCGTACACGCGAAAACAATGGATGTTTTCGCACTGCAACCACTTACGCAACTTGGCCAGGTTTTTACGCAAACGGTTGGCTACCATTTGCGCCCCTTCGCTGAGTGGCTTCGAGGTCGGTTGGGCAGACCGTGGATGGATATCAAAATGCAGCAGACTGCATTCGATCGCCCCGTTATACAGTTGGTGACGGCGGTCGACCCGTAGCCCCAGGTCATGAGCGGCCTGTGGATCGGCCACCAGTACACTGGCCCGCCAACCGCTGAATGCATCGCGCAAGCGTTCGCCCAATATCCGGTACAAGACCCGGGCCTGCTCGATATTGCCAAGCCGCTCACCATAGGGTGGGTTGCTCAGCAGCAGGCCAGTGCTGGCCCCGTCCGGGCGCTGCAGATGGGCCACATCGCCACGTTGCAAATGCACAAATCCCGCCACCCCGGCGGCTACAGCATTGCGCCGTGCCGCAGCAAGCGCCTGGGCATCGTTATCACGCCCATAAAACACCGTCCGTAATTGCTGCAAGCCAATTTTTGCTCGTTGCGAAGCCCGCTCATGCAGCCGAGCCCATAACGCGACATCGTGTCCACGCCAGGCCAAAAAGCCGAAATAGTCCCGCTGCAGGCCCGGGGCGACATCGGCGGCCATCCAGGCCCCCTCGATCAGCAACGTGGCCGCTCCACACATTGGGTCCAGTAAAACTCCGCCCTGCCGGTATTGCTCCATCCAGCCGGCACGCAGCAACATGGCTGCGGCGAGGTTTTCCTTGAGCGGCGCCCCACCCTGCGCCACTCGGCAACCGCGCCGGTGCAAAGGTTCGCCGGAGAGGTCAAGCGATAGCTGCGCCTTGTCGCGCCGCAGCAGCAAATGCAAACGTATATCCGGACGCTGCAATGCCACCGATGGCCTTTCGCCCACCTCGGTACGGAACTGATCGACCATGGCATCCTTCACCACTTGAGCCGCGTAGCGACTGTGCTGGATGGCGCTACGGGCGATGACTGCATCGACCGCCAGACTGCCTTCAGCACCAAGATGTGCTGACCAATCGATGTCACGCACCCCACGATATAGAGCATCCTGGTCACCTGCCGCGAAGGTGTGTAACGGCAGCAACACCCGACTGGCCAACCGTGATTCCAGACAGGCTCGGTAACCCGCTTCCAGATCACCACGAAAGTGCACCCCGGCCAAAGCCTCGTGAACATCATCGGCCCCCTGACCGACCAGTTCATCGCGCAGCAGGTACTCCAGTCCTTTCGGACAGGTCGCAAAGAAATCCATCATGGTGACAGAGTCCGCAAAAAACCGTCGAAAGCCTCGGCAATGCGGGCGACATGCGCCGACAAGCGATGATCGCCGGGCAGTACCAGCAAATCCGCAGCATGCTCAGCAGCGATGCCTATGGCCTGGTCCACAGGACACCGTTCATCCTGCCAACCATGCACGAGCATGGTCGGGATTCCTTGAGCCATCGCCAAGCTTGTTGTATCACCCGGCAATCCTGCTGGTGTGGCAATGAGGAACAAGCCACATAGATGCCGCTGGAGTGATGCTCGTCCGGAGATAAACGCACCAAAACTCGAACCGCCCAGCAACAATGGGCGGTCAGCAGGAAGCAAGCTCAATAGACGTTGCAATCTGGGTGGCCCCGCTTGTTCCAGCCCCATGGCATCGAGATCACGGTAATCCGGACGCAAGGTCTCCCAGCCATGTCGTGCAGCCACCTCAGCCAGAGCGCTGACCTTGGTCGCATCTGGACCGCTTTCCAGACCATGGGAGAGGACCGCGAGACCCCGTGTTGCCTTGCTCATGAATGATGTTCCATCAGGTACTGAGATGACTAAGAGCCAGGCTACAGGGTACCGCTAAAAACCGTAGCGAACGGTTTGAGCGCAGAGCGCCCTGGAACGAATCTCCGAGGCCTATCAGCTAGATAGGTGAGGAGTGAGTGAGGGCGCAACACAGCAATCGAGCCGTGCAGTAGGTTTATAGAGGTGCCCTGCAGTATTTGCACTGGCCGACAAGCTTTATCATGCTATCACGTAGCCCATTCTTCCCTGCGCAGCCAAGCCGCCTTCTTGCCGCACAATATGTCCCTATCCATTCATGACTGGCCACTCAGCTACGTAGCGCAACTCGGTCAGCGCCCACCTTCCCACATTGACCTGGTCGTGGTGCACTGTACCGAGCTACCCGATCTGGACATGGCTCGTGAATACGCCGAACGCAGGCTCTATCCCAGCGGCACCGGCAATAGCGGCCATTACTACATCCACCGCGACGGCACCATCCACCGTTTTGTTCCCGACGACCGCATCGCCCATCACGTTGTCGGCCTAAACGACCGTTCATTAGGTATCGAACTGGTCAACCGTGGGCGTTGGCCTGATTGGTACCACAGCCAGCAGCAACACATGGACGAAGTCTACCCCCCGGCCCAGATCGACGGCCTGCTAGCACTGATCGGGAACCTGCACAACACCCTACCCAGTCTACGGCACATTGCCGGCCATCAAGACCTCGATACCCGCAAGATTCCTGCCAGCGACGATCCGCGGCAGCGGGTACACCGCAAACTCGACCCCGGGCCGTTGTTTCCCTGGCCGGACGTGCTGCGCCACTGCGGCCTGCGGCGGGAGCCCTGAACCGTAAGGTTAGATTTATAGGTTTGGGTTGGCGAGGTTTACCAGAAAGGGCACTTTGCTCCCGATGATCGCACCTGGGTGGTCTCCTTGGGGCTAGTGTGTCCGGAAATCTCCAGTTATGCTCGGATCGAGTCTAGTGGGTGTCGACAAGCTGGGGACACACTACGCATCATCAGCTACGACCCGGTTTTTCCTCCTCTCTATATGGAACCAGCCAATGTCAAGGTTAGCGAGTAGCCGTGGTGACTAGAACTCTAAAGAGTTTTGATGGTTACGTTTCCATCGTTCGCCTTATTTATATCTAGATAGATATAGTGTAGAACTTGTTCGTCCACAACGATGCCCAGGAAGACCTCGAACAACTCTGGAAAAGTGAGCTCCGGGCGGCAGCACGTATCTCAGCAATCCTGGAAGATCTCGATGGCAACCAGGATCTTCTTGATCGACTCACTCAGCATGGCTTTGAAACCCAGCACTCAAACATCTTCCATGTCAGCCGATGGCAAGAGTATTGGAACAAAGACATTAACCTTTGGCGCTTCAAAGTTTGGGATCTGGAGAACATAGGCCTCCGCTATCGGATCATCTATTGCTTTGTGCCCACCAAATCGCATTATTACATCCTCGCGATTGCACCTAGGGATTTTGACTATGAAAGAACTCACCCAATCACTCAGCGCGTCCTCCGATTCACTGAAACCCTTTGAAACCGTTATCGGAAACTGTGCCAATAGTACGCTGACAGCCCCGGTCGAGGGTGAAGTCATCATCTTTGAGAACTTCACTCAGAGACAAAAAACTCCGGAACATTTCACCTCTGTTCAAGATCTGATGGTCGAATCAGAGCGCGATGACGATCGCGGCGAGGCAATCGAAGAAGCAAGACGATGGGTGGCCGGCGTGGTTTATGGTACCGAGGCCGATACGATTCGTTCTCTTCGGCTCCGCAAAGGCTGGTCTCAAGCTCGTTTGGCAGCCGAAATGCACACCAGTCAGTCTCATATTGCTCGGATTGAGCGCGGCACGGAGAACGTAGCCATCAACACCTGTCGCCGCTTGGCAACAGCGCTCGCCATTGATATGAATCAACTCGACATAGTTTTGCTGCGCCAGGAGGCTATCGCTCAGGCCAAGGCTCAAGCGTAGTGAATCGCCAGGTTCAAACGATCTTTTGCGATGATATCCGGCAGGAGGTCTCTGGAAAGACCTCCTATATCGGCGTCTATTCCGACAAAATGATGGTGCCACAGTTACCCGCCTTCCTGCCCAGGCTATGCGTCTCTGTGAGTGCCATCACCCCTGTGAATACCCCTTTCCGTGAGTTAGCAGTCCACATACTCAAGGATGACGAAGTGATAGCTAACCACAAATTCGACCCATCAGGGATAGCAGTCTTTACCGCAGCCATCGAGGCAATTCCACAGGATGAACGTGCTGATCGCCTGCAGGTAGTGCGTTCCGTGTTTATTTTCTCCCCCATCCAAATTGATGCTCCCTGTACCTTGCAAGTCCAGGTAGATACCGAGGAAGAACAACTCCGAGGTATGAGCTTACGCATTGAGCAAGGCCTCCTATCAGCAACGGGGATGGATTTGAAGTAATTTCGAGCAAGGAGAGCATGCCTGAGCAAAGGCAGACAAACCTGAGGGGCAGAGTGCACTTTCCCACCTTGTGAGCCAGCTTGCACGGCATCCCAACTAGGCATCAGCAGGAACGGCGTGACACGGCTCTCGAGTACGGCATTGGTTTGGGGCTCGGGTACCACGGCCACCCATGCACGCCTACCCGGTTTTATCATTCCGCCACGCCACCGATAGATCAGCCAGTAGCACTCGGCGGCGTACTCACCGCCCGCACCCCCCCAGCCATCCCTCAATACCCAGGTCGAAAGGAATCTCCCCTTTAAGCGGGGCACTTTCAAATAGGTGTTTGGTGCCGTTGAGAGGAGTCGAACCTCTGACCTACTGATTACGAATCAGTTGCTCTACCAACTGAGCTACAACGGCATAGGCCGCACATTGTAGGTGGCGTGGGGCTTGCCATACAAGGCGGGAAGGTCAGCGGGATGGATGCTGGAACACATCGCTTAAGCGGGGGTACGCAGTTCACGGGGCAGGGCAAAGGTTATGGTCTCGACAGTGCCGTCGAGATTACGTACAGTTTCGGCGCCGCATTCACGTAAATGGGCGATGACTTCGCGTACCAAACTTTCTGGGGCTGAGGCCCCGGCAGTGAGGCCGATACGTGAGTGATCATGCAGCCATTCGGGCTGTACCGCCTCGGGGCCATCGATGAGATAGGCCGGCTTGCCGTGCTTTTCGGCCAGTTCGCGCAAGCGGTTGGAATTGGAACTATTGGCCGAGCCCACCACCAGCACCATATCGACTTCCTCGGCCAGCCGGTTTACGGCATCTTGACGGTTTTGAGTGGCGTAGCAAATGTCATCCTTGCGCGGTCCTTGAATTGACGGAAATCGTTGTCGCAAAGCCCCGATGATGGCCTTGGCATCGTCCACCGAGAGGGTGGTTTGGGTGGCGTAAGCCAGTCTCGTAGGATCGGCCGGTGCCAGCACCTCGACATCCCGGACCGCTTCGATCAGATGAATGTGTCCGGTGAAATCATTACGCCACTGGCCCATGGTGCCCTCAACCTCAGGGTGCCCGGCATGACCGATCAAGACCACATCCAATCCGGTCCGACCCAACCGGGCAACTTCCATGTGTACCTTGGTAACCAGTGGGCAAGTGGCATCAAAAACACGCAACCCACGGGCCTCGGCCTCTTTGCGCACGGCCTGGGAAACCCCGTGAGCGCTGAAGATGACGGTAGCGTCATCAGGCACTACAGACAGATCTTCAACAAATACAGCACCTCGCGAACGCAGATCTTCGACGACGTAGCGATTATGCACGACTTCATGACGCACGTAGATCGGTGCACCAAATGACTCCAGAGCCCGCTCGACAATGGCAATGGCGCGATCCACGCCGGCACAAAATCCCCGCGGGTTGGCTAGTACAACTTCCACAGAGTTTCCTCGTTCCGTTCAGAAGGTTGAGCCGGGGCTAATTATCACGCAGAACCTGTCGGTTTACCTGGAAACAGTGCAAATACGATCAGTAGTACCGCCCCAACCGTAATCGCCGAATCGGCCAGGTTGAAGGTTGGAAAATACCATTGTCGCCAGTGTATCTGGATAAAGTCGGTGACCTGCCCAGCACGCCAGCGGTCGATCACATTACCCAAGGCCCCGCCGATGATCAAGGCAAAAGGTAAGGCCGTGCGCCAAGCCCCCTGCGGCGTGCGGTAGAGACTGTAGGCAAGCACAAGGCTGACGCCTACAGCGATGACCGTAAACAGCCAGCGCTGCCAACCCCCGGCCCCGGCCAGAAAGCTGAACGCTGCGCCGGTATTGAAGGCTAAGATCAAATTGAACACCCCGGGGATTACCGGATGCACCTGATAGGGCTGAAAGTGCTCCAGCACCCAGAACTTGCTGGCTTGGTCCAGCCCGATCAGCAGCAACGAAAGCCACAACCAACTTAGTGCATGGGGAGATCTAGGCGACTTGCTCATACGTGATCCTGGAATCAGAAATAACGGCGCTCTTCACCTTTGCTAGCGACGTTGTTTACACAACGGCTACATAGCTCGGGGTGGGCAGGATTGGCACCGACATCAGATCGGTGATGCCAACAACGCACGCATTTGGCCGCATCACTACGGCGTACCTGCAAACCGATTTCTCCACAACCGGGCCAATCAACCACCACGGCATCATCCGGCCGCTCGGTAACCGGCAGTAATTGGAAATCCGAGACCAGAAAGAAGAACCGTAGTTCATCAGCGACCTCGGCATAACGCTGTAGCAAGGCCTCCGGCACCCAGGCTTGCACCACAACATCCAGCGAAGCGCCCACTTCTTTCCGGGCGCGCATGATTTCAGTCATGGCGGTAACCCGCTCCCGTAAGGCAAACAGGTCATCCCAAAAGCTGCCGTCAGCGGCCTGCTCAAACGTGCCTTGCAGCTCTGTGTACCAGGTGGAAAATAGTACTGAAGGCACACGCTTGCCGGGCATATGAGTCCAAATCTCCTCGGCAGTGAAGCTTAGAATCGGTGCTAACCAGCGCACCAGCGCTTCGAGAATACGCAACATTGCACTCTGTGCACTGCGCCGCCCATGGCTATTTTCCTGCATGGTGTAGAGCCGGTCCTTGGTGACGTCCAGATAAAAAGCCCCTAAATCGTTGCTGCAAAAATTGGCGATACGCTGCACCACATCCGCATAGTCGCAGCGCTCATAGGCGGCCATGATTTGCTGCTGCAGAGCGTGAGTGCGGGCGATGGCCCACTGATCGAGTAGCAGACCGTCTTGGTTGGCACAAAGGTCAGGCTGTACATCGAAGCCATCGAGGTTACCCAACAGAAAGCGGCTGGTATTGCGGATACGGCGGTAGATGTCGGCAACTCGCTTGAGAATTTCATCCGATAGCGAAATCTCAGCAGCGTAATCGGCCGAGGCGATCCACAAGCGCAGGATATCGGCGCCATAGCGATTGATCACAGACTGCGGTTCGATGCCGTTACCGAGTGACTTCGACATCTTGCGGCCTTTGGCATCCACCGTGAAACCATGGGTAAGTACCTGCTGGTAAGGCGCATGACCATGCATGGCCACCGAGGTGAGCAACGAGGACTGAAACCAGCCGCGATGCTGGTCAGAGCCTTCGAGATAAAGCGAGGCCGGCCATT
>CAJXGK010000062.1 GCA_913053815.1 uncultured Rhodanobacteraceae bacterium | reverse complement strand
GGCCGAGGCTGTTGATACTGGCTACATCGTTACCGAGCCGCAGATTGATCTCTTTCTGAAAGTTGCCGAACTGGCTGGCCAGCGAATGGAAGTTGCTGACGAGTGCCTGCGTCTTGCCCAGCATGGCCTGCCGGGTAGGTACGCTGCTCGGGTTGGTGGCTACATCCTGTAGCGCCCCAAAAAATTGATCCAACGATGATTGCAGGCTGGAACTGCCGCTGCCGAACAGATCAACCAGCCGGGTGGCAATGCCGTGGTAGGCGCTGTACTGGCGCTGGGCGGCGATGCTGTTTTGTACCTGCCGAGTCAGAAATGCGCTGTAGCTGCGCTGCACGTCGATCACCTGGGCGCCCTGGCCGAGATAGTAGTTGCCCGAGCGCTGCGGGATCTGGGTGCCGATTTGCACCTGCTCGCGGCTGTAACCGGGAGTGTTGATGTTGCTGATATTGTTGCCGGTGGTATCCAATGCAATCTGCGCGACCTGCAGACCGGTGGCGCCGATATTAAGTAGATTAGGCATCCTGCGGCCCTCTCGTGGAACCTGTCAATATCATGGCGAAGCTGGCCTGTGTAGCGGCACCTGCGGCGCCAGCTTGAGGCCGGCAAGAGCGGCGTTCATTTGCGGACTCTCGGCAACTTTGACCAGCTTGTCCGCGTAATGGGGATCGGTGGCGTAACCGGAACTCGCCAGGGCCGCAGCAAAGCCACGGATGCTCTCGCCCCTGTTGAGGACCTGCTGATAACCTGGTGAGGACAGCAGCAATTGCGCATAATCGTGAAACGAAGCGGCCGGCGAGGGGTAGGCGCGAAACTGGTCCTGTCTGCGTACCGGGATTCCATCTACAAATTCCAGTGTCGGTATTTTTACGCTTGCCCCGTGCCAATCGGAACCGCTCTTGATGCCAAACAGATTGAAACTGGACCGGCCGTCCGCTCGAGTCGGCAAGTGCGCACCCCAACCGGTTTCCAGCGCCGCCTGCGCTAACAGTGCTCGGGCGGAAACCCCCAGCCGGGCCGCAGCCTGCTCAGCATAGGGAACCAGGGCCCGTACAAAGGCAATCGGATTGCCAGGCAAGGCACGGGCCATGGCGACGTGAGCCACTTTATCGAGAATGTGCAGGGCCGTACCGATCCCCGTAGCGATAGCCCCGGTGGGTCTGGCTGTTGTCGCTTCAAGTGTTGCTGCAGGCGGCCGGCTACTTGGCCCCACCGCAATCATCGGGACCGCTTTGGCCTGGGTCACAGCAACACGGTTCTGGACCCGCAATTGACGCTCGATCATGCCAGCGATGCCAAGACCCGTACCGTGTTGCGAAAGCGTCAGCGCCAACTGTTGATCGAACAGGCCGCGGTACATTTTGGTCTCCTGACTATCGAGAATGCCGCCACCGAAATCAGCCTGGCGCATCGATTTCAACAGCATCTGCGTAAACAAGGCCTCGAACTGTCTGGCTGTCTGCTCGATGGCCGCCGGATTGTGCTCAGTGGCCAAGGCCTTGAGCCGATTCAGACCGCTGAAGTCCGTATATACCGAGCTCTCCGCTGCAGCCGGCGTATTCAATGCTGATAGCGCGTTCACTCAGATCACCACCAGCTTGGCATGCAGTGCGCCCGCCGCTTTCAGCGCCTGCAGGATCGAAATAAGATCATTGGGAGTCGCCCCGATGCGGTTCATGGCCCGTACGATCTGCTCTAGATTGACGTCCGGACCCAACTTGAACAGATGCCCACCCTGCTCGGTGATCGACACACTGGAGCGTGGCACCCGCGCAGTTTGCCCCTTGCTGAAGGGGGCGGGCTGACTGATCCCCGGCTGTTCGCCGATACTTACCACGATGCCGCCACTGGCGACCGCAGCAGGAGATACGCGGACGTTGGCGCCGATGACGATGGTGCCGGTGCGGGCATTGATGATGACTTGCGCCGGGGCACTGGCCGGATCGACCTGCACATTTTGCAGACGACCCAGAAACGCTACGCGCTGCGATACCTGGGCCGGGGCATGAACGGCCACCGAGGTCGCATCCAGGGCCTGAGCGGCATCTACCCCAAAAGCCTGATCAATGGCCTTGACCATGCGGCTGGCGGTGGTGAAGCTTGGCGTATTGAGATTCAGCACAACCGGCCCCCCGTCAGCAAAAGCATTGGGTACAGCACGCTCCACCGAGGCCCCGTCCGGAATGCGCCCGGTATTGTTGATATTTACCGACACACTGGACCCACTTTTACCGTGCGCGCTGACCCCGCCAATAATCACATTGCCCTGAGCCACCGCATAGGTATGCCCATCGGCGCCATGCAAAGGGGTCATTAGCAAGGTGCCGCCACGCAAACTTTTGGCATTGCCGATTGAGGACACCACCACATCGATCGACTGTCCGGGTTTGGCAAAGGCCGGCAGCTCAGCGGTAACCATCACCGCCGCAACATTATTCAGCTGCGGCCGCACATTGGCCGGCATGGTGACGCCAAAGCGCTGCAGCATGTTTTCCAGACTCTGGGTGGTGAACGGCGCCTGGCTGGTTTGATCGCCGCTGCCATCCAGGCCCACCACTAGGCCATAACCGATCAACGGGTTTTGGCGCACTCCGGCAATCTGTGAAAGGTCCTTGATGCGGTCGGCATGGGCGATAGGCAGCACGCCCACAAGTAGCAACAGGACCAGGAAAGAGGTAACTTGGCGCATCCAACGGTTCATCAGAAAGGCCACCATTGGGAGTTGAAGAAGCGTCCCAGCCAACCCGGCTCATTGGCCGAAGCAAGCACCCCGCGGCCGGTGTAGACAATTTGCGCATCGGCTACCCGGTTGGAAGAGACAGTATTGTCCGGCCCGATATCCTGGGGCCGTACCAGTCCCGAAAGGCGTACCAGTTCACGGCCCTGATTGATGGTTAACCACTTTCGGCCCCGCACCATCAGCACCCCGTTAGGTAGCCGTCTCACCACCACCACGGTAATTTCACCGGTCAACTGGTTGCTCTGGCTGCTCGATCCGGCCCCCTTGAAACTGTTATCGGAACTCAAGGCGGTTGCCAACGGGTTGCCACGGTAGCTCGCTGTGGTACCCAGGATCAGCGGGGCCTTCAAGTTGGTGCTGTCTTTCTTACTGGTGGTGGTGGAAGATTTCTTGCTGGCCTGCATCGACTCCTGCAACACGATGGTCAGGATGTCACCCACCCGCCGGGCCTTGGGATCGGCAATCAAATCACCACCGCCACCGGGTCGCCAGATGCTGCCATCGGTCGGTGGCGCCGGTTGCGGCAGATTGGCCAGTACGGTAAGCGCTGGATTCGGCTGCGGTGGTGCCGAGACACAGGCTGCCAACAGCCATGGCAGCAGCATCAACAGGACCGTGAGAAGCATTCGTCGTGAGATCATCTTCATCGCTATTGCTCAAGCATTCTGGGTCAGGTACTGGAGCATGCGGCTGGTTGCAGAAATAGCCTTGGAGTTCATTTCATAGGCTCGCTGCACTTCAATCATGTTGACCAGCGATTCGACCACGTTGACGTTAGAGGTTTCCAAGGCTCCCTGCTGCAGTGTGCCAAGACCGGTCAGACCCGGAGTCCCGGCCTGAGGCGCGCCACTGGAGGCGGTCTGCATAAACAGGTTCTGTCCTTCCGGCTGCAGGCCCGGTGGGTTGATGAAACTAACCGTCTGAATGTTGCCGACCTGTACCGGGGCGGCCTGACCGGGAACCGCTACACTGACCGTACCATCGGTACCGATAGTGATGCTTTGCGAGTTGGCCGGAATCTGGATGGCCGGTTGCAGCGGATAGCCACTGGCGGTGACCAGTTGCCCGGTGTTGTTGAGATGAAACGATCCATCGCGAGTATAGGCCACCGTCCCGTCAGGCTTAAGAATCTGGAAGAATCCACGCCCTTGCAAGGCCACATCCAGAGAATTTCCGGTTTGGGTAATATTACCCTGGGTAAACAGTTTTTCAGTGCCCACTACGCGCACCCCGGTGCCGAGCATATAGCCCGATGAAGACTGCGTCTGCTGTGAGGTTTGCCCGCCGGGTTGGCCCCGATCCTGATATAGCAAAGACTCGAATTCCACCCGTGAGCGTTTAAAGCCCGTGGTATTGACGTTGGCGAGATTGTTGGCCGTAACCGCCATCCGCGTTTGCTGGGCATCCAGGCCGGTCTTGGCAATCCACAGTGCATTAAACATGATTTCCTGCTCCTCGCGCTTGCCGCGCTATTGGGTCAGTTCAGCGACAGCAATCGGGTCGCCGCCTGGGCATTCTGGTTTTCTGTTTGAATGGTGCGCACCTGCATCTCGTACTGCCGGGTCAGGGCAATCATTCGCACCAGGGCATCGACCGGATTGACATTGCTGCCCTCCAGCACCCCGGAGGCCAGCTGTACGCTGGCATCGGCCGGGGCCGGATTGCCGCTACGCATATGCATCAGTCCATCACTACCCTGAGACATTTCGGTAATGGGTGGATTGACCAGTTTGATACGACCGATCGAAGCCATTGCCGCCGGACTCTGGCCCGTGGGGATGACCGAAATCGTGCCATCAGCACCGATCTTCAGCTGCGTATACGCCGGTATCGTAATGGGACCGTTGTCACCGAGCACCGGCCTGCCGTGGGCCGTGGTCAACATCCCGGTCGGGGACAAGCGCAAGGCCCCGGCACGGGTATAGGCCTCACTGCCGTCGGGGGCTTGTACTGCGATCCAGCCCTGACCCTGTACCGCTACATCCAGTTGTCGCCCGGTATCGATTTGCGGTCCGGTGGCCATATTCACACCGACCCCGCGCGACACCGCGTTGATACGCGAGGCATAGCCTTCACCCAGTATTGGAATACTCTGGAACGCCGCTACTTGGGCCTTGAAGCCCACGGTGTTGGCGTTGGCCAGGTTGTTGCTGTTCTCAGCCTGGGCCCGCATGGTCTGCGTGGCTCCGGTCATAGCAATGAAGATGGCGTGGTCCATGGTGATTCCTTACGAGCGCATATTGATGATGGTGTTGGTAACGGTGCGGTCGGTCTGGATCATTTGGGCGTTGGCCTGATAGTTGCGCTGCGCCTGGATCATGTGGACTAGCTGGGCGGTCAGATCGACGTTGGAGCCTTCCAGGGATCCGGATTGGATCTGTCCGAAGGTACCGCCGGCAGCAACACCTCGCACCGCCGCACCGGATTGAAAGGATTCAGACCAGTTGGTATTGCCGAGTTTCTGTAGCCCCTGGGGATCTGCGAAATTGGCCAGGGCCACTTGCCCCAGCGAGGTCGACTGGCCGTTGGAAAACCGCGCCGAGACCACCCCATTTGCCGCCACCGCAACCCCGGTCATCGTGCCGCTCGGATAGCCATTCTGGGAAATGGAAGTCACGGAGAAATTGCTGCCGAACTGGGTAGCCTTGCTAAGATCCATGGTCACGCTGAGCGGCTGCGCATTGGGATTGATGGTCACGGCAGGAAAGGCCAGTTGGCCATTGGCCGGAGTGGTCAGCTTGCCACGGCTGTCGAAGCTGATCGGCTGGGCGGTCCCGGCGGCGGTGCCATCAATATAAAGGTTGGCATTCCAGGTCCCGGAAGCGGCGGTTTTGGTGAAATATATGCTGGCCGTATGGATTGCGCCCAGCGAATCGTAAACCGTGAACGAGGTTGACTGGTTGAAACTGCTCGGCACGGTCGGACTGAATGGGGTCGTAGTCGGTACCGTTGCGTTGGCAGGCAGGTTCACTGATAACTGCGCGCTACTGGTGGCCACCGGAGCACTTTGCGAAGTCAGCAATTGCAGATTGACTAGCCGACTGCGATCGAAACCGCCACCGGCTAGGCGTGGATAGACTTGCAGATTCTGTCCCTGGGGGTTGACCACATAACCGTTACGATCCGTCTGAAAGGCCCCAGCCCGGGTGTAGGCATAGCCATTGCCATCATGCAGGGTAAAAAAACCCTGTCCACTCAAGGCCATATCGAGACTGTTGCTGGTGGTGTCGATACTGCCCTGGCCGAACTGCTGGGCCACGGTGGTCAAGCGCACTCCGCTGCCGATGGCCACCGAACCGACGTCATAGGTGGACGCCGAAAACATACTGGCGAACTCGGCCCGTGAACCCTTGAAGCCATTGGTGCCCACATTAGCAATATTGTTAGCAGTGACGTCAAGATCCGAAGTGGCGGCATTCAGACCGCTGAGGGCGATATTGAAAGACATGGTGAACTCCGTTGCAGTTACAGTATCTGCCGGACCGAAGACAGCGGAATGCTGCCTAGGCCCTGCACTTTGAGGGTGGGGGTGGTGCCGTTAACGCCGAGCACGACGCTTTGCACCAGGCCTTGCGCGAGAGTGACTACCCCCTTGGCCTGGCTGCCGCTGACGGCTTGGGCTCGAATGGTATAGTTACCATCCGGCATGGTGCTGCCATGGGTGGCTTGGCCGTTCCACTGGAAGCGCACCAACCCGGCAGGCTGGGCGCCAAGATCGATACTGCGTACCAGAGTGCCATTTGCGTCGAGTATGGCCACCCGCACATCGCTGGCCCCATTCGGCACATTTACCGCACCTTGCATGCGGCCCTCGGCCAGTGCGGCGCTCGCTGATGGGGCCAGCACCGCATGGCCGATTAGACTTGCCGCCTGCAGGGACTGATTGCCGCTGAGGGAACTGGCCAGTGATGCCATCGAGGCTTGCATTTGCTGGATGCCGGATACGGTACTGAACTGCGCGAGTTGGGCCACAAACTGGGTACTACTCATGGGCTTGGTCGGGTCTTGATTTTTCAGCTGCGACACCAACAGGGTCAGAAAATCATTTTCATTGAGGGTGGGTGCCGCCGTGGCATGGCCCCCCGTGGTTTGACCGGTACCGGTCGTCCGAGTGGTCCCCATCTGTGCCGGAGCCGGGGCCGGTGCTAGAGCCGTGGTCGGGGCAGTGATGGGACGTTGCAGCAGGGCGGAAGCAAAACTCATGGCGATCTCCTTACTGACCCAGGCTCAGGGTCTTGAGCAATAACTGCTTGGTGGTGTTCATCACCTGTACGTCGTTCTGGTAAGAACGCGAGGCGGCAATCATGTTGACCAACTCGTCCACCGGGTTGACGTTGGGCGTGTAGACATAGCCTTGTGGGCCAGCCAGCGGATTGCCGGGCTCATAGCGACGCCCGGCAGGGGCAGTACTCTCGAAGATTCCCGCCACCCGCACGCCCTCGCTGAGTCCGTTACCCGCCCATCCTTGGCGAATTGCTTCAAATACCGGTTCCCGGGCTCGATACACTTTATCTGGCGTAGAGCTGACACTGTTGACATTGGCCAGATTGCTGGCGGTGGTATTCAGGCGTACCGTCTGCGCCAGCATGCCGGAAGCGGCTACATCGAAGACATTGAACAGACTACTCATGATGCATCAATTCCCCGTGATGGCTGTACGCAGCAAGCTGATCTGCGCATTGATGAAGGTGAGACTGGCCTCGTAGCGCACTGCGTTCTGCGCAAAAGCGGACTGTTCCATCTGCGTATTTACCGTGTTGCCGTCTAACGAAGGCTGCAGGGGAATCCGATATTCCAGTGGCGCCCGGGTACCCGTATCGGCTGTTCCTTGTAAGGTGACGCCGCTATCGGTGGCCGCCAAGTGCAGTGGTGCACCGACGCTGCTGGTTGCTGCCAGAGCTCGCCGGAAATCGATATCCCGTGCTTTGAATCCAGGGGTATCGGCATTGGCCAGATTGCTGGCCAGCACTTGGGCTCGCTGCTGCCACAATTGCAGTGCACGGGCATCCAGGCCAAATAAATGGGTTGTGGGTACGCTCATGGCGATTCTCCAAACCAGTCACCCCGGTATGCAGCAAATAGCGTGCCAGTTTCTGCGGTGATACCTGAAAGCCGGTAACGCTAAGTGCCGGGGCATTGTTACCCGGCGGCAACGGCAAACCCTTGCCGGTACGGCAAAAGCCTGCAAGCCGGTTAGTGTCGGAAAACCGTCAGGAATTCACCGCAAACATGTTCTGTACGAAGTCACCCCGCAGTTTATTGGGAGCCTGCCTGAGGCTTGTTGTGCGTTTCCCCTAGCATCGAACTCACCATCTCGGCCAGTGCATCGGCATCAAATTTGGTAAGAAAACGGTCTGCTCCCACGCTGCGGGCCCGTTCTCCGCTGAAGTTGCCGCTCAGCGAGGAGTGCATCAAAATCGGCATTTCCGCCCAGTCCTTGTTTTTACGTACTGAGCGGGTCAAGGCGTAGCCATCAAGCTTGGGCATCTCGATATCGGTAATCAGCAGATCGAAACGGCTCCGCCCATGTTCCAGCGAGTGCTGCAAGGCGATCAGTGCCTCTGCGCCATCGGCAGCGAACTCGACCTTAACTCCGATCAATGCCAGTACCTCACCGATTTTCCGACGGGCCAGCGCGGAATCATCCACCACCAACACGTGCTGCCCTGATAGCACTTTTCCTGTCAATACCGGGTTCCGCGCCAGCACCGCAGGGGTGGCCGTTACCCCGCCCACCTCGGCCAGCACCTGTTCCACATCCACGATACCTACCAGTTGCTCGTCCACCCGGGTCAACAAGCTGTAGCGTGCCTGAGTATCCAATCCCAGGGTCGGCGGGGCCACCGAATCCACCGGTACATGTACCAACC
>CAJXGK010000061.1 GCA_913053815.1 uncultured Rhodanobacteraceae bacterium | reverse complement strand
CGGCATCACCGGCCATGGGGTGATGGGGGGTTGGCGCATGAGCGGCATCGGCCTGGGTTTCGCGTGGCACCAAGGTCATGCCGCACTTAGGGCAGGAACCGGGGGTGTCCTGGATAACCTCAGGATGCATTGGACAGGTGTATTCGATACGGATTTCGAGTATTGGGGCCTGAAAATCCTGTACTGAATTCCGGAATGCACCTTGGGCGAAGATCGTGCGTAATTGATGCACACCGTCTAGCAGCCCCTGTTGTGAAAAATCACTGGCTACATCTGCAGACAACGAGGGAATCGAATGGTTGCCCAGAGCTAGGATTGCCCGGGGACGCATCATCTGGGCATACAATACGGTCGCCGCATCAGCCAGCGCCGACGGGATGGGTTCGACAAGTAACAATACGTTGGCATGGCGGGGGGTTACGGCAAGCTGCAGGCCACTGGCAGAGAGGTCGAGTCCCCGGGCATAAGCCACTTCCGGCCCTGGCACGACTAGAGCACACAGATCATGCGCCGTAGCTGCGGCCAACAGGCGGCGCAGCCAGTTGGGTTTGCCCTGCCGAGCGCCGGCAATCACCTATTGCCTCCGCAAGGCACCTTGGCTCCACCCGTATAGCAAGCCAAGAAAGAGGATGGCGAGAAAAACCCCCATATCCAGCAGGGCGACCAGGCCTTCCTGTCTGTAAACGACCGCCCACGGGTACATGTAGGCCATCTCCATATCAAAGGCCAGGAATAACAGCGCATAGCCGTAGTAGCGAGCGTGGTAACGCACCCAGACCGGGTTCCTGGAAAGACGTCCCGAAGAAGCCGGCACATCCTTGCCGGCCTCCGGTCGGGTTCGGCCACTAGTGCTGCTCAGGGCATAAAGACTGAGCACCAGTCCGATCACGCCCAAAGCTAAGCCTAAAAGAATTCCGTTCATGTGCTCGCACTCAAAAGGGATTGATTCACATCAAGTATAAGCTTGGTGGACGGGCCAAGGTCAAGGCAAAATATCTCCGCTTGCTTGCCGAGGGGCGGCTTGCATTCAAATTGCTCGCTACGGTTTTTTGAAGTACCCCAAGGTCGGCTTGCGTTGGCTTGCCCAGCGGGTAGTCTGGGGCGGAAGCAAACAGGGCCTGTCGGGTCAAGCTGATGAGCGGGGGGCCGGATCGCTGGGGAATTTGTGACAGTTGCTTGTGATATCCCTGCTGCGACCATGGCCACGGGTGAGGTTGGCGAACCATTCCGTGAATTCAGCAAAGCTTTTTTCCGGAATGGTGATATCGATTTCGATCCGGTTTTCTTGCCAGTCTGGAGAACCGAGCTGTGCTCCGAAATGACTGCAACGGGCGTGCAATCGCGCCAGGTTGGAGGCCTCACAGCGCAGGCTTAGGTGCCGGTATTGCACCTGCAGGTGGCGTTTGGCATGATGCAGGCATTCTGCAGCCGTTCCTCCATAAGCCCTCACCAGCCCCCCTACACCGAGCTTGGTACCACCGAACCAGCGCGTCACCATTACTACCGTCTCAGCGCAATGTTGCCCGTCAATCGCCTGCAGTATCGGCTGGCCGGCACTACCCCCCGGCTCGCCGTCATCGTCAAAGCGATAGTGCGAACCGATCCGGTAGGCCCAGCAATTGTGTGTTGCGGCCGCATCGCGGGTCCGGGCCAGCCATGTCATGGCGGCATCGACAGACTCGACGTGCACGGCGTGGGCCCGAAAGCGACTTTTGCGGATGGTTTCCTGGTGTCTGGAAGGGGCTGAAAGAATGTAGAGTGGGTTAGACATGGAGGTATGGTTATGCAGCCAGTCATGGATTACCAGGGACCTTGGGAAACCTCTCAAAACCGTCACGAGCGGGCCGAGTGCCAGGCCTCGCGGAGTGAACAACGAGACCTGTCAAGTAGATAGGCGAGGAGTGAACGAGCCCACGACACCACAATCGGTTCGCGCAGTAGGTTTTTAGAGGGCTCCCTTGGTAGTTAACGTTGATATCCCAAAGTGGTTGGCAGGATGGCCGGCTGCTAGCATCCGGGTTTAGTCGCGCGCGGAGCAAACTCATGCCTATCGCTACCAAGCTGCCCAAAGTCGGAACCACCATCTTTACGGTGATGAGTCAGTTGGCTCAGGAGCACGATGCGATCAATTTAGGCCAGGGTTTTCCGGATTTTGATCCTCCCGATGCTCTGCGTGAGGCCTTGACCAAGGCCATATCGCAGGGGCACAACCAGTATGCCCCGATGTCTGGTATCGCTCCGCTGCGGGAACAGATTGCGCGAAAAATCAGGGAGTCGTATGGCCGTCGGGTCGCTGTAGATACTGAAATTACGGTAACTTCGGGTGCTACCGAAGCAATTTTTGTGGCGATCACGGCCAGTGTACGGGCTGGCGAGGAAGTCATTGTTCTGGACCCCTGCTATGACTGCTACGAGCCGGCTGTTGAACTTGCTGGGGCACGTTGCGTACATATTCATCTGCGGCAGCCGGATTTTTCGGTGGACTGGCAACGGGTTCGTGAGGCGATTACCGCCAAGACCCGCATGTTGATTGTCAACACTCCGCATAATCCATCCGGCGCGGTATTTTCCAGTACTGATCTGGACGAGTTGAGCCGCATCCTTGCCGAGTCTGGGATCGTGTTGCTGGCGGATGAGGTCTATGAGCACATTGTCTTTGATGGAGCCTTACACCAGAGCGTATTACGGCGCCCGGAACTTGCCGCACGCAGCTTCGTGGTCAGTTCCTTTGGTAAGACTTATCACTGCACCGGCTGGAAGGTTGGCTACTGCATCGCCCCCAAGCCTCTAACCGTAGAATTTCGTAAGGTCCATCAATATCTAAACTTTTGTACATTTCATCCAGCTCAATGGGCTTTTGCCGAGATGCTTGCTAAACACCCCGAGCATCATCAGCAACTGGCAACTTTTTATCAGCACAAGCGGGATTGTTTTCGAAAACTTCTGAGCGCTTCACGTTTTAAACTGCTGGATGTTCCGGCAGGTTATTTTCAGCTTGCTGATTATTCCTCGATCCAGCAGACGGATGACCTGAATTTCTGTGATTGGCTGGTGCATGAGGCCGGGATGGCGGCCATTCCTGTATCCGCTTTTTATGAAACGGCCCCGGAGGCCCGACTGGTGCGATTCTGCTTTGCAAAATCGGATGCCACGCTGCAAGAGGCTGCGGAGCGACTATGCAGACTTTGACCGTCTCCCTGGTTCAGGGCGACACCCGTTGGCGCGATCCGGCTGCCAACCGTGACTATTATGCCCGGCTGTGCACATCGCTTGCAGGTCGAAACAGCGACCTTATCGTGTTGCCTGAGACCCTGTTTACCGGCTTCAGCAATGAGGCGGTGGACCAGGCTGAGCGGATGGATGGGGCGGGGGTCCACTGGATGCGCGATCTGGCCCATCGTCTCGATGCCGTAGTGTGTGGAAGTTTACTTATTTACGACGGACAGCAAGTTTACAACCGCTTGCTGTGGATACGTCCCGATGGCCACTTGGCCCAGTATAACAAGCGCCATCTGTTCCGCATGGCGGGTGAACATGAGCACTTTACTGCGGGGGCGGATCGATTGATCGTCGAACTCAAGGGGTGGCGAATCCTGCCCCAGGTCTGTTACGACCTGCGTTTTCCGGTTTGGTTACGTAACCGAGGCAATACTGAGCTCCCAGGAGGGATGGAATACGACCTACTGGTGTTTGTGGCGAATTGGCCGGCCCTACGACGCCAGGCTTGGCGAACCTTATTACGGGCTCGGGCCATCGAAAACCTGGCCTGTTGTATTGGTGTCAATCGGGTCGGCTGCGATGGCAACGGCGTTGATTATGCCGGCGACAGCGTGGTGTTGGATGCTCAGGGGCGGGCCTTGGTCGAGTGCGGTATGGTGCCACAGATTGCCACCGCCAGTCTTGAACTAGATGTTTTGCAGGCGTACCGAAAGCGTTTTCCTGCGTGGCTGGATGGCGATACTTTTCAACTGCTGGATTGAACCTGAACCGTCGGCTGGAGCGGCGGGTTCACACTTTGGAAGAGGGTATGAACCTACCGATTGGGACGTGGGTCGCCAGTGGTATTTTGCCGGTGATGTTGCTGTTTCACGATTTAACACTTTTTTCGAACTGGTTGCCGAGAAAATCGATCAGGGTTCGGGTGCGTGCGGGTAAGGCTCGCCGACTCGGATAGACGATATGAATCCCGATCGGTTGTGGTTCCCATTCATCGAGTAGGGTGCGAAGACGGCTTTTACGCAGGGCTTGCTCACAGATGAAATCCGGCAGTATGCCGATGCCTAAGCCTTGTTCAAGGAAGGTGAGCAAAGCTTCGCCATGGTTGGTGTGTACCGGGCCATGGATGCGCACGCTGACACGTTGTTCATTATGCCGGAAACGCCAGACATCGGGCTCACGGCTTAGCGTATAGGGCAGGCACAGGTGTTGTTTGAGATCCTCAGGGTGTTCAGGTACACCGTTGCGTTGCAGGTAGTCGGGCGCTGCAAGCACATGGCTGTGGACCGGTGCGAGTTGCCGGGCGATCAGGCTTGAGTCCTGAAGCTGGCCGATGCGAATGGCGAGATCATAGCCTTCATCAATCAGCTCGACCCGACGATCCGTGAGCTCCAGTTCGAGTTCAATCCTGGGATGGTTTTTTAGAAACTCTGCCAGAATCGGAACCAAGTGGCTGGGTGTGAAAGTTACCGGTGCGGAGATCCGCAGACGGCCCCGAGGTTCGGTTTGTTGTTGACTGGCTTCCGCTTCGGCTTCATTGATGTCGCTCAATGCCGTGATGATACGGTCGTAGTAGTTGCGCCCGGTTTCAGTCAGATTCAGATGTCGGGTCGTTCGTTGTAACAGGCGTGCCCCCAGCTGGTCTTCCAGGCGGTAGACCAGCTTGCTGGCCTGGGCCCGGGAGATACCCAATTGGTCAGCGGCGGCAGCGAAACTTCCCGCTTCGACTACACGGGCGAAAGTCTGCATGGCCGCATAGCGATCCACTACAGCAGTTCCGCGATGCGCTCCGCAGGGCGTGCGATCCGGGCGTGTTCGCCAATGATGACGATAGGGCGCTGCAGGATACGTGGCTGGCTGGCGAGCATGGCGACAATCTGTTCCCGGGTCATTGCCCGGATATCCTGGCCTGTGGATTTGAATTCACGGTCACCGCTGCGCAGCAATTCCTGGGGGGGTGCATCAAGCTGGTCGAGTAACTCGTTGAGTTGTCCGGCATCAAGTGGGGTCTTGAGGTAAAGAATGATCTCCGGCTCGATCCCTCGTGAGCGCAGCCATTCAAGTGCCTGGCGTGACTTGGAGCAGCGAGGATTATGCAGAATCCTTGCCTTGATACCACTCATCGAGGAGGTCCGCCCCGGCGCGTTCCGGCAGGGCGCCGGCTAGTGGATGATTGACCGGCCGGCTTGCGTGAGTTGGATGCTTTACGCGGCCCGCTGGTTTTTTTCCCGGCCGGCCGGCCGGGGGCATTCTTCCCCGTGCGAGAGTCACCGGCAAACCAGCTACGCACCGATGGGAGTTCCTGTCCGGGGGCAAAGCTGCGGGGCTTTCTGCCCTTGCTGGTCTTGTTGCGATCCGGCTTGGCTACATTACCGTTGACTTCACCACCTGAACGCGATCCACGGTTGCGTCGAGCCCCCGGGGAACGGCGATGATCATCATCGCGGAGACGGTCGAACGCAGCAAATTCGCGGGCTTCATCGCCGCGTGACCCCGTCCATGCCTGGGCGGTCCTGGATGGGGGGCGGACCTCGTGGACGTGGCGGCCGGTACGCCGTTGGTGCAGTACCGGCTTCAAGGTCAGGGTCGGGGATGGTTCTCCCAGGGCGACCGATGTGCGCAGGCTCTTGATACTTGCTGCATCAAGAACCTGGGTTTGACCACGACGTAAAGTACGCGGTAGTTCAACCTGACCATAGCGGATGCGCTTGAGACGACTGACCATGAATCCCTGGGATTCCCAAATCCTTCGTACCTCGCGGTTGCGGCCCTCACGCAGGCTCACCCGAAACCAGCTGTGGCTGCCGCTACTGCTGATAGATTGAATATCTTCGAAGTGGGCCGGGCCATCTTCCAGCTCGATGCCACTGTGCAGGCGTTCTACCACCAGATCCGGTACTTCACCGTGGACCCGGCATAGATATTCGCGTTGAATCCCCGAACTTGGGTGCATTAAAGTATGGGCCAACTCCCCATCGGTGGTCAGTAGTAGTAGCCCCGTGGTGTTGATATCCAGGCGCCCCACAGAAATCCATCGAGCCCCTTTGATAGGCGGCAGATTTTCAAAAATAGTGGGTCGGTTTTCTGGGTCCTCGCGGGTGGTGACTTCACCCTCCGGCTTGTGATAGAGCAATACAGCGGCTTGCTCGCCATATTCTGTAGCGACTACAAACTGGCGCCCATCAAGGACTACCCGATCGCCGCACCGCACGCTTAAACCGATGCCAGCCAATTCGCCGTTGACTTGAATTTCACCACGCTCGATGCGTTGTTCCAAGGCTCGCCGCGAACCCAGTCCGGCGTTGGCAAGCACTTTGTGCAAGCGTTCTTCGAGAACGGTCTGGTGGTGTTGGGTTCGCTTGAGAGTAAGCACAGTACGTGGGCTCGCGGTCATGAGGGCTGCTCCTGCGAGTCAGTGTGGGGGGGTTCATGGGTCATTGTATTTAGGCTCGTTGGGATTGCCGGGTGTGGAGGATGGGTTGCATCAGGGTTGGAAGAGGTCTCATCCGGTAATAGTTGCGGTTCGAGTTTTGTTAACTCGCGGATGTCAGCCAGTGGTGGTAATTCGTCCAGGGATTTGAGATTGAAGTAGTCGAGAAACTCTCGGGTTGTGCCGTATAGTGCGGGGTGCCCGGGCGTATCACGGTGGCCGACCACCCGCACCCACTCGCGTTCTTCAAGTGTGCGCATGATTGGCGTAGAAACGACAACACCACGGACCTGTTCAATTTCACCACGGGTAATCGGTTGACGGTAGGTAATCAGTGCCAAGGTCTCCAGCAGAGCACGCGAATATCGCTGTGGTCGTTCTTTCCAGAGGCGGGAGATCCATGGATAGGTGTCGGTACGCACTTGATAGCGATAGCCGGAAGCTACCTCGACCAATTGAATTCCTCGTCCGTTGCAGGCGCTCTTTAGAGCATCCAGGCACTGGGTAATTTGCTTGGTAGATACGGCATCTTGCCCATCGAACAGGTTGCTCAGGGCCGTGCGGCTTAATGGCTCCTGTGAAGCAAGCAGGCTGGCTTCGATAATGTTCTTGATTTGTTCGAGTTGCATGGATATCAGCTAGACGTTACCGTCAGTAGTACTTGATTTGAGGTAAATGGGACTAAAGGGCCTTTCCTGGACAATTTCGATCAGTCGGTCTTTGGCTAATTCGAGCATGGCCGCGAAGGTCACTACTACGCCCAGTCGACCTTCGTCGGGCGTAAACAGGTTGGCGAAGGGATGGAAAGCCCCATCCTCAAGGGTCTTGAGTACTTCACCCATGCGTTGGCGTACCGATAGCGTATCGCGCTGGATGGCATGAGGGGCTCGTAAATCCACCTTTTTGAGTATATCTTTAAACGCGAGTACCAACTCCTGCAAATCCATGGCTGGAGGTAGACGTATCACCTTTTGACTGTCAGCGGCGACGTGGGTAACCCAGGTATCCCGCTCTACGCGGGGCAGTGCACCGATATTTTCGGCGGCCAGTTTGAACTGCTCATATTCCTGCAGCCTACGAATCAATTCGGCCCGTGGGTCTTCTTCGGCGACTTCAGTATTCAGCGGCCTGGGCAACAGCAGACGCGATTTTATTTCTGCCAGAATAGCGGCCATCACCAAGTATTCAGCCGCCAATTCAAGCTTTATCTCATGCATTATTTCAATGTATTTCATGTATTGCTGGGTGATTGCGGCAATGGGGATGTCAAGAATGTTTAAGTTTTGCCGGCGTATCAGATACAGCAGTAAATCCAGAGGACCTTCGAACACTTCAAGGATCACTTCCAGCGCATCAGGCGGAATGTACAAATCCTGTGGTATCGACAGAACCGACTCCCCGCGAACCCGCGCTAGGGGCATTTCTTGTTGTTGCGGAGTGGAACCAAAAATATCCACAGGCATTGTAGGCCCGATTTCGACAGGCGCAGTGCTCATTGGGCACTCTATATGTATTTCGGCCGCATGCCGCAGCCAGGCATCTCGATCAGATTTGAACCTGGGTAGTGTGCTCCGGGCACGAACGGCTAGCGGTTACGCTTGGGGGTGCGATGTGATGGTTGAATTATATACCGGACCTGGGTTACATACGGCACCGACGAGACACCCCGCGGGCGGCTCTCGCCGACCACACTCACCCTGTTGACGTTGAGCATACGGGGTGCACAGTCGCGACGCAAGAGGCGGGTTATGGATGCGGAGCGTCACAGGGCAAAGTCACCACGTACGGTTAGGTTCGGTTAGGCACGATGCCCAAATTTCGATGAGCCCTACCCATGGCATGCAGGGTGTTTGCATAGCTCGTAAACGTCGATAAATGCCGTCTAAACCAAGCCCCTTGCGACGGTCCATATGTCAAGTGGGCCGCTGCATCGATCATAGATGCTGCGGCTCTATAGGATGCTGACAGCATCGCCACCAACGCCATAGACATATCAGCAACCGGCATGAGTGTGGTGAAGCTGAGCAGATGGACTAAGAGTCTGTCGGGCTTGGAGGGTCGTAGCGAGGCGGATG
>CAJXGK010000060.1 GCA_913053815.1 uncultured Rhodanobacteraceae bacterium | reverse complement strand
TGCCCGGCTTTCGGGCAGCAGTGAGCACGCTGGGGTTTCGGTTTTGACCTTCAGGCCCCCTGTGTCAGGATAGTTGACGCCTCAAATCATTATCAAGAGGCCAACGAAATGCAGATGAAATTCAGTAAATCCTATAAAATCCAAGCGGTCGAGAAAGCGTTGAGAAGAACGAATGGAACGACTGTAAAAGCGGTAGCCAGTACGTTAAGTGTGGGCTATTCAACTATAATTTACTCATGAATGATTACAGCCTAAGCGAGCAGGAACTCCACGATCTGCAGGTACTCCATCGAGAGCTCAGTGAAAAACGTCAGGCGGACCGCGTGAAAGCCATCGTTTTGCTGGGAACCGGTTGGGATCCCTCACAAGTTGCCGTTGCCCTGCTGCACCGCTTGGGTTACGTGTATAAAAAACCTAAAAAGGTTCCTGGGAAAGCCGATGCGCAGGCGCAAAAAGAGTTCCTTTCTCGCTATAAGAAGTTGAAAGAACAGCAATCTGAACAAGATGTTATCTTGTTTATGGATGCCGTCCATCCACAACACAATCCGGTCATGGCCTGTGGTTGGATCAAACGTGGGAAAGAATTCCAGGTAAAAAGCAACACCGGGCGTCAAAGATTGAACAGCAATGGAGCCGTCAACGTAGAGACCATGAGCATGATCATGCGCTACGATGATACGATCAATGCGCAGTCGACGATCCAGCTTTTTGATCAAATAGCCAGGTGTTACCCGAAGGCTCGGAAGGTCACGGTGATCTGTGATAATGCTCGGTATTATCGACCAAAGCTAGTACAGGCCTATCTTGAAAGCTCAAAGATAGCGTTACTCTTTTTACCAGCTTATGCACCCAATGTAAATTTAATTGAACGCTATTGGAAGTATTTCAAAAAAATAATCCTATACAACCGATATTACGAAACGTTCAAAGAATTCAAACAGGCCTGTGAGTATTTCTTTGCGAATATCGAGCCACATCTGCCAGCATTACGGACGTTATTGGCTGAGAACTTTCAAATTATTGAAGGAAAAATGGGGTTTTCTTGAACCGGGTGGATATATTATTGGAAAGCTAATTTAAGCTTGCAGGAGATTTCAATGAAAATTGCCATTATGGGAACTGGAGGGGTAGGAGGATACTATGGTGGACTACTGGAAAAACAAGGTCACGATGTAACCTTTGTGGCCCGTGGCAGACATCTGGAAGTTATTCAACAACGTGGGTTGTTGATCAAGAGCGTCCACGGGGATTTCCACATTAGACCCGCAAAAGCGACGGATAACCTGTCCTCTATAGGGACTGTTGAACTGGTACTCTTTTGCCCCAAGACGTACACCACCGATGAGGCCGCACAACAAATCAAACCTTTGATCGGGAACGATACCACTGTGATGAGCCTGCAAAATGGGATCGATGCTAGCGAGCGAATCGGAGCCATCGTTGGGATGGAATACATGATTGGCAGTGCCACCTGGATTTCATCAACGATAGAGAAACCTGGAGTCATTCAGCAGGGATCACAGTTTCGGCGGATTGTGCTGGGTGAACTGGATGGGCAAATGACGTCGCGAGTCCAAGCTATCTACGATACATTACTCGAAACCGGCATTACTGTAGAGCTATCAGACAATATTTTGAAAATCCTCTGGACAAAATTTATCTTCATCTCAGCTGCCAGTGGTTTTGGTTCGCTGACGCGCTTGCCGATGAGTGAATATCGATCAGTACCCGAGACGCGCCTGATGATCTCTAGTTTGATGAAAGAGGTAGATGCCGTAGCCAAGGCGCAGGGTATAACGCTTGATATTGATGTGGTAGAAAAGTCGCTGGAATTCATCGACAACACACCCCCTCAGATGAAAGCATCCATGCAACTGGATGTGGAAGCAGGCCGCAGGTCCGAGATTGAGGCAATGATCGGTGCAATCGGTCTCAAGGGGCGTATGTATGGTGTTCCCACCCCCGTGGCTGACCTGGTCTATGCTTCCCTGCTGCCGATAGATATGAAGGCCCGGAGATAAACTGCGGGGATTCACGAATGCCACGAGCGCAGCATACACAAGAATGGTGATGTGGCTGATGCCATTATAGTAGGGTAATGTTCACAATAGTGCTAGCCGGCAACGCGCGATGGACCACGAAATGCGCTGAGTGGCCGTATATGTGCTGTGGCTACGGCTTGGCGTTCGACGCCTTCGCTAGATATCGTGGCCAACTGCGCAGGTAGGTATGTTCGAGCAAAGGCAATGAGGATGCGCCCACCAGCGCGGCGCCGACTACGACCAGCACCAGGTCCCTACTTTGCAGCGAATACGCAAAGACAACAAGCACGACGATGATCGCAAAATTGAGCAGGACGACAATGGTCTCAGCCGGGTGGACGTTGAGATGGATGACACCGTGACATTTGGAACACTGGATCGCCATCCTCGGCACCATCGCCTGACCAAATTTCGTCTTCTGTTTATTCGCCCCACAGAGCGGGCAGTGGTAGTCCATTCAGCGTCCTTCCAGGGATAGGATTGCAACAGCACACAAGTAGTCATACCGCTGTCGGCCAGTTGCTTCAGGCCATGCTGGATCGCGTCCTCGATCAGGGTTATGTGCACAGGAAGTATTAAAGACCTTTTCCATGTGTCACCTAAAGTGCCAATTCAACAGCTACCCGGCGTTCCATTTGAGTGAACAACTACACAGAGTAGAATCGGAAGGTGCCTTTTCCAGCTGCCTTGGCGTCGTACATGGCGAGGCCGGCACATCTGAAGTATGGGCGCTTGCTGATGTCGGTTACATCCGCGGCGACCCACATGGCTGATGTACTTTGATACAGAATGCCCTTGGAATCCGAAAGTGAAATGCGTATGTGAGATAGGAAGGGCAGAAGGATATGCAACTGTATCTGCTCCAAATTAACCGTGCTCGGATGCCGCTCTACTTCCCACTTAACCGTGAGCAGGAACTGTTCTGCAAGGCTTAGGAGCAGCCTTGTATGTTCAGCGTATTCGGCTGCAAGCGTGGACAACTCAAGACTGGCGTCCACTCTCACAGGCTGGTCTTGCTCCTTGAATTGATGCTGCGCGACAAAGATGACGATCAATAGAAGCAAACCCGTTATCAAAGGTGCCAGCCATATGTGGCTGGTGTGCCAAGGCCGCGGTACGGATGCAGCTACGCTCGCAGTTCGAGACCCGTTCAGATTGTCAGATGCCATCATCTGCTCCTTTGGTCTAGGCTCGCCGCAGCAGGGTCTTCGACTCTGTACGTATAACAATGGCGACGAATGGTCACCATATCCGCAGAATCCTGTAACCGGGCAAATCTGAAGTCATTGATCAGGCATCGCTAGTTCTTCCCGGCTTCAGGATTAAGAAAGTTGGGCGGGACGCTACCGCTGAGAACTGCCACCGCGTTCTTGGCCGCGGTCATGGCCATCGCACGGCGCGTTGTCTCAGTCGAGCTGCCGATGTGTGGCACCAGCACGACATTCTTCAACTCGAGGAATTCGGGATTGAGCTGCGGCTCGCCCTCGAACGTGTCGAGGCCGGCGCCGCGGATTGTGCCATCCTTGAGCGCCCGAACCAGTGCCGCGTCATCGACTATGCCGCCACGTGTCACATTGATCAAGATCGCACTTGATTTCATTTTTTTCAGCTCCGCCGCGCCGATCAGGTGATGAGTCTGTGGCATATACGGCATTTGCAAGATGACAAAATCAGCCTGCTCCAGCAGTTCGTCCTTGCTCACATAGGTGGCCTTGAGCGCCTGCTCGATGTCAGCGGCAAGCCGCACCCGATTGTGATAGATTACTCGCATCTCAAAGCCTTGCGCGCGTCTGGCAATCACACGGCCGATGCGCCCCATGCCGATTATGCCGAGTGTCGCATGATGCACGTCGACGCCGAGCAGCTGCTTCAGATACCAACCGCTCCACTGCCCAGCACGAATATAGGCTTCCCCCTCAGTCAGGCGTCGCGCCGTGGCAAGGATCAGTGCGAATGCCAGATCGGCCGTGGTATCGGTCAGTACCTCCGGAGTGTTGGTCGCCATCACACCGCGCGCGGTGCAGGCATCGAGATCGATGTTGTTATAGCCAACAGCGATATTTGCCACCACCTTGAGTCGTGGGCAACGCGTTAGCAGCTGCTCGTCGATGCGGTCGGTCAGACAGCACATAACGCCCACCTTGTCCTCGAGTCGCTGCGCCAACGTCTCTGGGTCGAGCGGAACGTCCTGCTGGTTCGATTCAACCTCACAATGCTGCGCGAGGTAGTGGAGTGTTTCGTCAAAAACCTCTCGCGTTACTAGCAATCTGGGCTTCATGCTTCCTCCGTTCTGGCTACGGTTACGTTGCGGCGATAAGCCTGGCGTCTGAAAAACACGCTCGCAAGTCTGCCACCAAAAATGCCATCAACAGCACCAGTTGAACGCGATCCAGCGGTCGATTACAGGATTGCCGATAGCACGCATCATGACCGGTCACATACAAAAACACAAATGGCCGTGCCGGCCTCAACTGCCGCTGTCATCCTTGCTGGCACGGACTGTCTGGATGAACTCGATGATCATCATCACTACGCCGATCAGCACCACGATGACCAACGGGATCGACCGAGTTCCAAGGATGGGTACAAGCTTGAAGATGGGGACCAGGTAAAAAACAACCGCCATGGTCATCGCTATCAAGCCAAAGATAATATCAGACAGCATAGTAAATTCTCTTGGTTCTGTGTCGGATTAAAGTCTAGCATGAATTAGTCCGGCTGGACTCGGTCGACCAACCAGCGTGCGGTGCGCAGCAGACAGGCGTCACCCCCTCGAGGGCCCACTAATTGCACACCCAGCGGCAGGCCGTCGGCGCCTTGCATCAGCGGTAGTGTGATCGCCGGCAAGCCGCACAGTGTCCACAACGTGCAAAAAGCCGGCGAGCCGGTCGACTCCAACCCCTGCGGTGCCGTACCGGACGTAGCCGGAGTCAGGATCGCTTCATAACGCAGATCGAAGAGTTGATTCAGCCCGCTGCTCAGGGCAGGAACCTGGTCCAGCGCCTTGTTGTAGTTCACCGCGCGCACCCGGCGTCCACGCTCGATCTGGCCGCACAATGTCTCGCTTAGCTGCTCGCGACCTTCCTGATACTCCAGTTCGAAATTCTTGGCCAGATCCGCCTCCATGATGGTTTGGTGCCATTTCCACGCATCCTTGTATCCCACCGGCAGCTTGAATTCTTCGACGCGCTCACCCAAATATGCCACCAGCTCGGCGAAAGCCTCGCGGCATTGCACATCGGCCATTTTCCACATCGGGGTTTTGACAAACGCCAGGGTTGGTGGCACCGGCGGCTCCTGCATGGCCGTTTCGCGCAGTAGCGGCCGCGGCCGCGGTCGTGTATCGGGATCACTTTCGTCAAAGCTGATCAGTTGCTCGGCCAGCAGGGCGACGTCCTCGACACTGCGCGCCATCACACCGATCTGGTCCAGTGGCCGGGATTGTTTGAGCACACCATGTCGGGATACCAAACCGAAGCTAGGTTTGTACCCGAATACGCCGCAGTAGGCGGCTGGACGGATGACCGAGCCGTTGGTCTGGGTACCTATCGCCAGTGGCACCATGTGCGCCGCCACAGCCGCAGCTGAGCCACTGGAAGACCCACCTGGGGTGTGTTCTGGGTTGTGCGGGTTGCGCGTTTTCCCTGGCGAGTAGGTGGCGAGCTCGGTGGTGACGGTTTTGCCCATGACGATCGCGCCGGCTGCGCGCAGCATCGAGACCATGGCCGCGTCCTCGGGAGGCGTGCGCCCCGCATGTAACACCGTCCCGTCTTCAGTCGGCATATCCTCAGTGTCGATGATGTCCTTGACCCCCACCGGAAGGCCATGCAAGGGTCCCAGTGATTTACCTTCGCGTCGCCGCAAGTCAGCTGCGCGTGCCTGGCTCAATGCATACTCTGGATCAATAAACGCCCAGGCCTGCACGCGCTCCTCATCAACCTGGATGCGGGCCAGGCACGCTTGTACCAGTGCCTCGGAACTGATGCGGCCCCCGGACAGCGCGGCCGCAGCCTCAGTGGCGCCGAGCAGGGATAAATCTAAGGAAGTTTCTGCATTCATCGGGGTTTTCTCAGTGCCCGTAGATCAGGCGGGGGAGCCAGTAAACCAGCTGTGGGAATACGTAGACCAAGATCATCGAGATGAACACCATGGTCAGAAATGGAAAGCAGCCCCTGAAGATCGTCCACAATTGCACGTGCGGTGGCGCGACCCCCTTGAGGTAATAGGCCGACATCGCCATCGGTGGCGTGAGGAAGGAGGTCTGCAAATTAAGCGCGACCAGGATACCGAAGTACATCGGATCGACATGATAGTGGTTCAGCAGTGGCAGGAAGATCGGCACGAAAATAATGATGATCTCGCTCCACTCCAGCGGCCAACCGAGCAGGAAGATGATCACCTGGGCCAGGATCAGGAACTGAACCGTCGAGAGGTCTATGCTGGTCACGAATTCCTTAATCAGCCCCTCGCCCCCCAGATACGAAAAGATCGAGGAAAAGGTCCACGAGCCGACGAATAGCCAACACACCATGGCTGAGGTGCGCGCGGTCAGGAATACTGCTTCCTTTAGCCGCTGCCAGGTCATAGCTCGGTAGCCGGTGGCGATCAGCATCGCACCCAGGGCGCCAACGGCCGCGGCCTCGCTCGGCGTCGCCAGCCCGAACAGGATAGTGCCCAGCACCGCCAGGATCAGTAGCGCCAGCGGGAAGAACGAGGTCACCAGCAGAATGATGACCCTGCCAAAGGGAATATCGGTCTGCTCCTTGGGCAATTTTGGTGCCAGCTTCGGGTTCAGCGCGGAGATGCTGATTACATAGATAACATACAGTCCGGCCAGCAAAATGCCCGGTATCATCGCCGCGGCGTACAGTTTCACCACCGAGACCGCCGAGGTCGCGCTATAGACGATCAGCATGATCGAGGGCGGAATGAGAATTCCCAGCGTGCCGGCGTTGGCGATGATCCCGGCGGCAAAATCCTTGGAATAGCCGACCTCGCGCATGCCGGCAATCGCAATGGTGCCGATGGCGACAACCGTTGCCGGGGAGGAGCCGGAAAGGGCAGCAAACATCATGCAGGCCAGAACCGAGGCCATGGCCAGCCCGCCGCGGAAATGGCCGACCGTGGCAACGGCAAAGCGAATGATCCTTTTGGCCACCCCGCCGGTGGACATGAAGGCGGAAGCCAGAATGAAAAACGGAATGGCCAGCAGGGTGAATTTTTGCGACGAGGAGAACAGTTGCAAAGCCATTGAGGACATTGAATCGCCGGAGAAAAAGGCGATCACAAGGATCGAGGACAGTCCGAGGGAAACCGCCACCGGCACGCCAAGAAACAAAAACGACAAGACCAGGACAAACAGGATTGTGGTGACCATTCTATTCGTCCTCTTTCAAAACGTCTTTGTTTTCAGCGACCAGTTCCTCGGCCTCGTGGCTGGCAATGATCAACTCGCGCTCGCCCCTGATGATGGCGATGGTTGCCTGCAAGGCGCGAAAGCCCAAAAGGGAAATACCAATCGGCAGGATCAGATAGGCGACCCAGCGTTTGACCCGCTCGTCCCAGCCCAGCGGCTCATAGATCCAGCGCGGGAACTTGACGTCCTCCAGCCCAAGGCCGAGCTGGTACATCTTGGACCAGTAAATTACCGCCCCGCCCTTGCTTTTTGCGCCGAATATAGAAAGCCAGTCGGAAGAAAACAAAATTACCGCATAGAGCACGGTGGCCAGCGCGCCAAAAACCGCGACAACGCGAAAGGCGCGCCCCGGCAGCATGCGAACGAAAACGTCAACCCCCAGATGGGCGCTGGTCCTGATCCCGTAGCTCATGCCAAAAAGAATGAGCCAGGCAAAAATGATCGAGGTCAGCTCGAGCGCGCCGCCAAGGGAAAGATTAAAGCCGTAGCGCAACACAACCTGGACAAAGGCAATAATGGTTATAGCCGATAAAAAGAACGCCAGAATGCTTTCTTCAAGCTTGGCGACCGCCAGCGGGAACTTGCGCTCGGCGGCAAACAATAGCGCAATCATCAGTGCGACCCAGATATAGGTCCAGGTCGCAATCGACAATGAAAACATTGCTCGTCTCCCCCCTTTAAGGCCGCAATGGAACGGCCCCGATGCCCCGGTTACAGAGCGAAAATGAAGCGCACCCGAACAAAAGGCGCGCTTCATTGGTTTTTTTATAACGCGTTTACTGCTGGCCCGCGGCGACCGCGGCGTCGATGACGTCCTGGCCGATATCGTCGGCAAACTGGGCCCAGACCGGTTTCATCACGTCAACCCAGACCTGGCGCTGTTCGTCGGTCAATTCGCGCACCACGCCACCGGCGGCGATGATGTTTTGCTTGGCAACCTCATTGAGCGCGGTTGCCTTGGCGTTGGCGGCAATGATTTCCTCGTTGAATATCTTGAGGAACTGGTCGCGCACCGCCGGGTCAAGACCGTCGAGCCATTCCTTGGAAGTCACCGCCAGATAGGTCAAAAGCTGGTGATTGGTTTCGGTGACCCCGTCCTGCACTTCAAAGAATTTCTTGGAGTAAATGTTGGACCAGGTGTTTTCCTGCCCGTCCACAACGCCGGTTTGCAGTGCGCCGTAAACTTCCGAGAACGCCAGTTTTTGCGCCGAGGCTCCCATGGCCTCGATCATGGCCACCGCCACATCGGAGGTTTGCACCCGGAATTTCAGGCCCTCGGCATCGCTTGGCAGGATCAGCGCTTTGCTGGCAGACATCTGCTTCATGCCATTGTGCCAGAACGCCAGGCCAAGCAGCCCTTTGCGCCGCATCGAAGTCAAAAGCTTCTGACCGTCCTCGGACTTCT
>CAJXGK010000059.1 GCA_913053815.1 uncultured Rhodanobacteraceae bacterium | reverse complement strand
TAAGGGTTTTTATCAGCAGTCCTTGGCCCTGATTATCAGAAAGAGCTAACTCATTTACCCTGGGGTTGCCAGACTAGCATTTTGTGTGTGACCAACAAGATGACCGCATCTGCGTGATTTTACGATCATCATTATCAATTGGAATACCCGTCAACTATTACTGGGTTGCCTTAGGCCTGTATTTCGTCATTTGCAGGATATGTCAAAGCCGACAGCCAAGCTGTGGATCTTAAGCCTGTGGGCGCTATATCCTGTCGCTGAATAGTGGCACGGAACTGCTCGATGCTGATATAGAACTTATCATTGCTTACTGAGAAAATTCTACTTCTGAAGTCGGCGCCTTCGCCCACCAAGTTTCAAGCGACACCCAGTCTTGCGCTCAGCGCCCGCACAGTTTGTCATACTCGGCCATGTACCTGCTCGCGGTCTGGGAAACATCGAAACGAGCTCTGACATACTCGGCATTGCGTTCCTGTACCTGTGAAAAACCATCCGTGCAGGAAGCCTTGATAATTTCCAGGATTCGCGCCGCGCAATCATCGGAGTCCTCGCTCCTGAAGAGGTAGCCGTACTGCCCGCCGCCAATAATCTCCATTGGACCCTCGACATCCGACACCAGCACGGGCACGCGCGCCGCCATAGCCTCGACGACCGTGAGACCAAACCCCTCAAACCGGGATGGCTGGACCAGGAGATCGTACGTTTTCAGATCCCGGTAAATCTCCTCACGGGTTTTCTGTCCAATAAAATGACAATCTTCACTAACACCGGACTCCCTGGCCACATCGAGCAAGTACTCCCGCGATGTACCAGTTCCAATGAAGTCGATCGTTGCAGCGCCCGGTCCTGTCTTCTCAATAACCCGGGCAAGCGCCTTCAGCAGGACATCCTGGCCCTTCTGGACATGATCAAGGCGGCTGACTTGCACGATACGAAATGACCGGCCACCATAGGACGACTTGGTGGCAATATTCGAACACGAGATACCGTTGGGTATCAGCACAGGATGAGCATCCGGGTAACGACGCGTCAAATCATTCTGGACGGTTTCTGAAATCGCGTAGATCGCATCGTAGTGCTTTCTCTCGGCCGTCAGCTCGATCCCGGTATTGTGGACTGTGTGCACCCTCGGGTAAGGCAGCATTTTAAGCACCCTGATAGCGCTTTCCTGGTGCGCATGGATAATGTCCGGTGCCAGACCACGCAACATCGCGTACAGCTTGAAAATGTACCAGGGATTCCGACTGCCTTGCGGCCGCCCCAGGCACTTCAAGGTAACGCCTCGATCAAAACGGGAAAGTGTCGCCAGGTCCAATCGGTCATTGCCGATCACTACCACCACGTCGTCACTACGCGACTGCTCGTTGGCGATATCCACCAGCATGGCCTCCGAACCGCCGCACTCCAGAGACCACACCAGGTGAATAATCTTCATTTCATCTCCCTGGACTTCAGTCGCACCGGCCTGTTCCGGTACTTGCCGCTGATCAGTCCCCTGTCCATGCAGAAAGCCTTGATATGGCCTTTCAACCAAATCCAGCGTTTTTTTGTACGCACAGCCACCCGCATACGCAGGGGTGCGCCCTCGCGTTTTAGGATCCTGTCGATTTCCCTGCCCTGCTCCAGGTAGTTATCCAGTGATGTCTTCTGTTCACTGTGCATCCGGAAATAGGCTAGGTTGGCATCCAACCTTTTCGGTTCCGCCAGGCTGGCCAGGCGCAGCCACAGGTCATAGTCCATTATCAGGTGAAACTCCGGGTTCCAGCCACCCGCACGCAACAGGAAGTCCTTACGGAAGAACGTCGACTGCTGCCGGATGATATCCGGATTCTGCCACAGGCGCTGCCGCGTTATCTCCGGGCTTCGGTCCGGCACTATTTGCCCGTCATCGAATACGAGACTGAGATTACCGACCAGCCACATTGTCTCAGGATCCTCGAAGATTTCAGTCACCCTGCCGAATACCTGCTGCTCGTAGTAATCATCCGAGTTAACCCAGCCCACGATATCACCCGTGACGAGCTCGAACCCTTTCCTCAGGGCGTCGGCCTGGCCTTTGTCCTTTTCCGATACCCAGACCAGGTGCGGATACTTTTTCAACACTTCGACGGTGCCATCCGTCGATCCGCCATCGATGACAATATGTTCCGTGTTCGGGTAATTCTGCTCCAGCACGGAGCGTATGGTCTGCTCAATGAATGAGCACTGATTAAACGATGGCGTTATGATCGAGATTTTCGCAGGCATGGATAGCTTTCTTTCCGGGATTGAAGAACTTTAGCAGTTTCCGCAGTGTCGCTCTTCACCATGCTCAGGTAGACATACCCTGCCAGCATGAATGCGGGAAACTGGATATGATAGGTGAAGGTATTGCCGTTAAACATGAGCAGCAACAGGGTTATAGTCTGCAGGTAGAATGCCAGCCGCAAGTAATAGTCCGGACTCGAACTGTAGCGCCACCCACGAAAGCTCAGAACGAAAACGACTATAAAGGCCAGAAAAATGAAGAACCCCACGAATCCGCTCACCAGCACGAGGTTTCCCCAAGCTATATCCGCACTGTATAACGTCAGCTTGTATGGGGTACCGTACTTGTACTTCTCGACCATCTCTGGCGAGTAATCGATCGAACCGTATTCCATCTTGTTCAGCATGCTATGCGGAATATTGTTCTCATGTAAAAAACCGTAACCCACTACGGGATTGTGCTTGGAGACCATACTGAACCGTTCCTGTACCAGCTTCAGTCGGCCGGTAAAGGTATCCACGTCCACCTTACTGCTGGCGGCTTTGTCGGAAAACAGGATATCCAGTCCGCTAGCCACCCGGCCGATCACCCGGTCTGCCAGTCCACCGGACACCAAGCCTACCACGAGGATGACGGCTACAAAGCCAAACACCGAAGTTTTGCTCGCCTTTATCCGCTTGCCTAGAGCCAGCAGGGTTACCATTAGCAGAAAAGTCAGGATAACCGCAATATAGATACCTCGCGTATAGGTCAAGGCCGTCACGACCAGAGCCAACCCGCCATAGACAAACGCGTGTATCTTCACCTTTTCGCCAGCCAGGAACCGCGCCATGATAACCCAAGTCAGCAGCAGCACAACGGGCAGGAATATCGGTAGGTAGCGTATCGTCCCTGCGTATGGCTGGAACAGACCGAACAGCCACTGGTAACCGGTCACTAACTGAATGACGGCTACGATAAGCAGAACGTAGGTGATGACATACAGCCAACGCACTATCTTATTCAGCGCTTCACCGTCTACCATGTACAGCCTGAGAAAAATAAATATGGACAGGTAACCGATTATCCAGTACCGCGATGTTTTCAGGGTATCGCCGACCGGGTAACCGTATATAACTAGAGAATAGACAAGGCTAAACACGAGCCAGATGGTAAAAGCTGCCAACAGGTACAGCACGGCTGTGCGTTTCCCTACCACAGCCGTCTTTCGCTGAAACATCAACTGCCCCGCTGCGATCAACAGCAACAGGGCGCCATAATCCCACACCAGCTTGCCGTATACGATCTGCGGCGCCAAATCAAAGCAGTTGCTCATGACGATGAACGCCACCAGAACCTTCAACCAGGGCTTCAGAGCGAGGAAACCGAGCAGGGCCAGAAATACAACTACTACCACATATACGTTCATCGCAACACTATTGCCCCGGTGTAAGGCGCCCCGGACAGTCTGACAGACCCGTAACTAGGCACGTGCAAACAGCCCATTCACCTGCAGCAACTGCCCTGTATTTGGATCGAAGAACTCAGGCTCCACCGAGATCAGCACGAAGCCGCAGTTATATAGCGTCGTGACGACCTCGCCGATCAACGGCTCGTTCACGTACAGCTCTACCAGCGACATTTCAACCAGGACACCCTGCATTTTTCCCAGCGATTCCTGCGCACCATCCAGCACCTGCTGAGTGTAGCCCTGCGTATCAATCTTCAGAAACGGGCGACTGTTCTCATTCGCATATTCCAGGTACAGCGAATCCAGCGTATCCACTTTGATCACTTCCTTGTCCACGTAGGCAGACTCCGGTGCTGCGCTAGTGTGTGCCTCCGTCATACCCAGCAGCGAACTACTCCACGAGTTTCCGGCGATATTGATTTCGGAAGTGCTTTCTTCGGCACCCAGGGCACACTGCCTGATCATCCAGCGCTGGTCCTGCCGTGCGGCCACGTCCAGCTGCTCGAAAGCTGCAGACATCGGTTCGAATGACACAATGCCACGGTCATAACCAGCTTCCCTCAAGTGCATGGCGAATTGTCCCGCATTAGCACCGACATCGAATACCAGGTCGACATCAAGCCGATTGAACAGAGAGCGCCTGATAGCGAGCGGATCCCGCTTGGCATCATAGGCAGAAATGACATAGCCCAGTTTCCTGGCCACGCACTTGATTGCTGTCTTTATCATAGGTTGCTATTACTCATTCAATTTATCCACCAGGCTGGGAGACCCGTTACTCTCAGCCAGCCCCTCTCAGCAGGGTCATCAGCTGCCTGCGAACCGGGTGCTTCCACATCGGAACCACCACCAACATACCAAAGGCCAGGATCATAACCGCATCTACGACACTTTGTGTAAATAAGCCCGCGAACACTTGCCACCCGCCACCGACGATGAATTCAGACAGCTTGTACCACACCACATAGCCTACCACCACACCGGCAAGGCACAGCGCCGCCAGTGCACGACTGGGACCGGGTATAACGTCCCTAAGCGCAAGCGAATTTCTGTAATGATAAAGGGATATCAACAACAATCCGCCCAGTGACAAGGCCAGCACCCAGGCAACGATAACCCCCAGACCCTGCCACAGTCGACCAATGAGAAGAATGAGCGCAATATTCGCGAGCGTCATCAGCACATGCGCAACCACGTTATCCTTCATGTGCCCTGTCCCCATACCCGCATGGTAGGCTGGAACACCGAGCGTATTGATCAGCCAGCCGATGCACAGCAGCACTACCGCGGCCACGAATACCGGCTCATAGTGGCCGACCCAAAGTTCCGAGACCAGGGGCGCTGCCACGGCCATCAAACAGAAGCCCGGCACGGCGAAGTAAAACACCACGCCGTAGGAGAGGCGATACGCTCCTGCAATCCTGGCTTCGTCCAGCTGCTTGAAACGCGCGTAGGAAGGCACCAGTACCTGGTTGGCATTGGCCAGAATCCCGCGGAATAACTGGACCAGTTTTCGTGCCATCTCGTAGTAGGCCACCATGGAGATATTACCGTATCGACTTAAAAAGCCCTTAGTCACGGGATCCAGCAGCATGACGAGTATCGCAATGATCTGGAAATTGACCGCGTAACCAAACATCTCCTTAAATAGTCCCTTCCTCCAGGCACGCGGCAGCAATGGAACCTGCCTGATATGCCTTTTCATCAGGGAGGCACTCAACAGATAGGTAACCAGGTTTTGCACTACCCTTGCCCAGGCCAGCCCTGGAAGACCGTAAATCGGCGCAAGCACAAAACTCATAAGCATGTACATTACTGAGTCGATCATCAGGATTGCGTTCCTGTGCGCGATCAGCTGGCAACCATACAAGGCGCTCTGGTAGATTCCGGCCACCATGTAAATCCAGAAGGCCAGCAACGCCTGCGGCAATATCTCTACCGCTTCTCTATATCCCGCATCGTCCAGCGAGAACTGGAAATAGTAGTTCGCGGCGGGAAACAGGATCAGCACAAATACGAGACTGAATACACCGATCGATACCGCTGCCGTTTGTACCGCCAGGGCAATCTTGCTGGTATCGCCGAGGGCATCGTAGTCCGCGATGTACTTGATAACGCTGCCGGTCATTCCCAGGTTGGCTGCCTGAACGGTCGAACTAGCTGCCAGCACCAGAGCCCATATACCCAGTTTGTCGGGCCCAATCGTTTCCAGCAGGTATCGGTAAAGCAAAAAAACTGTTAGACCCGATACAACCACCTGCACAACAGACGATCCCACATTGCCGGCAATTTTCTTCTTGTCAGTCATATCTATCGGGTCGGATTCTCTCCACAGCCCGCCCCTGAACAGTTACGCACACAATTCGGATGTTGCAGACATACCGTTGATAAAATCCAGTATTCTTGATACCGCTTGACCATCCCCGTAGGGATTATGTGCGTGCGACATACTTAGATAGGTTTCTTCATCCAGTAAAACGCGCTCAATAGAGTCAATGATATTCTCTTGAGAAGTACCTACGAGTTCTACTGTGCCAGCCTCTACTGCCTCGGGCCTCTCAGTGACTTCCCGCATAACAAGCACGGGCTTACCAAGTGACGGCGCCTCTTCCTGGATGCCACCAGAATCTGTCAAAACCAGATCCGATTGATTCATTAACCAGACGAATGGCGCATAGTCCTGCGGCTTGATTAAAAAAATATTTTTATACCCATCCAGGATCTCGTAAACAGGTTTCTGCACGTTAGGATTAAGATGTACCGGATAGACCATATCCCAATCCGGGTGACGAACTGCCAGGTCTCGAATGGCTGAACAAAGATCGATAAATCCCTGGCCAAAGTTTTCGCGCCGATGCCCCGTTATCAACACCAGCTTTCGATCACGGTCAACGACATGATTGTATACTTCTTCCCCAAAGCTCTCGATCCAGTATTTTTCTGGATACCTCACAACCATCTCACGAACCATGAGCAAGGCATCAATTACGGTATTTCCTGTCACGCAAATCCTGTTATCGGGAACAGCTTCTGCCAACAGGTTTTTTCTGGCGCCGTCCGTTGGTGCAAAATGGTACGAAGCTAATCGACCTACCAGCGTACGGTTGGCCTCTTCCGGGAACGGAGCCTTCAAATTGCCAGTGCGTAAACCTGCTTCTACGTGGCCAACCGGTATACCCTCATAAAAAGCTGCCAGCGTTGCCGTGAAACAGGTCGTGGTATCACCATGAACCAAAACCAGGTCCGGACGCTCTCGTCTTAGCGTTTCCCGCAAACCCAACAGCGACCTTGCCGTAATATCGAAAAGATCCTGGCCCTCAGTCATCAAATCGAGGTCATAATCCGGAGTGATTGCAAACAGATCAAGCACCTGATCCAGCATCTGGCGATGCTGCGCAGTCACACAGACCCTCGATACTATTTTATGGTGTTTAGCGAGACCCAGCACGACCGGCGCCATTTTAATGGCTTCGGGCCGAGTACCGAAAACGCTAAGCACACGTAACGTCACACGATCACCCCCCGGGTGTCGATCAGTACCTTTTCCTTGAGGCTTTCAGCCCTGAGGTCCCGAAACTCTTTGTGGTCGACAAGAAGCAGCACGATATCAGCAGCGGATACAACATCCTCGTAGGGCTTCAGCTCGAATTCCGCATGCTCGCGAAGGTTTGGCTCGGCAATCAGCACCTGACCTATATCCTCGCTGATCAAGGCCCGTACGATGTCAACAGCCGGAGACTCCCTAAGATCATCGACGTCTGCTTTAAAGGCAAGACCCAGACACCCGATGACGGGTCGCTTGAATTTGTTGGCACTTCGTTTGACCTTGTCGACAACCCAGTCCGGCTTATAGTCGTTGACCTCTCGTGCGGTTCGTATGAGCCTGGACAATTTGGGTGCTCTAGCGACAATAAACCAGGGATCGACAGCAATGCAGTGACCGCCTACGCCTGGACCCGGCTGCAGGATATTCACTCGAGGATGGCGGTTAGCGAGCGCGATCAACTCCCAGACACTAATATTTTCCTGGTCACATATCAGGGAGAGCTCGTTGGCAAATGCAATATTGACGTCGCGGAAAGAGTTCTCGGTAAGCTTGGCCATTTCGGCTGTGCGGGAGTCGGTAACCAGGACCTTGCCACGCACAAAGGTGTTGTAAAACTCGACTGCTTTTTCCGTCGCAATTTTATTTACACCGCCGACAATCCGGTCGTTTTCAACAAGCTCTGTCAGTATCCTTCCAGGCAGTACGCGTTCCGGGCAATGCGCAACGAACACGTCCTTGTCAATATCATGCCCCGCATCCTTCAGGATTCGAGCGACGATATCCTCTGTCGTTCCTACCGGACTCGTCGATTCCAGGATAATGATATTACCGGCTTCAACATAAGGCGCAATCATCCGGGTTGCTGTTTCGACATAGGAAAGATCTGGCTGATGATCCCCTTTGAACGGGGTGGGGACTGCCAGAATGAATACATCCGCCTTCCGGGGTTCCAGGCCGGCCGTTAAATTACCTGACTGAACAGCAGACTTCACGAGAATATCAAGATCGGGCTCAACGATATGTATTCTGCCTTCGCTAATTGTATCCACGACATGTTTTGACGTATCGACACCGTGGACTTTATAACCTTTCGTTCCAAGCAAAGATGCGGTGGGAAGACCGATATAACCAAGCCCGATTACGCAGATGGTTTTATTAAAGTTTGTCACTGCACTATCTCCAACATATTCTTAACACTATAATTATGCGGTCGTTTTCGGCCTCATGCCTTTACACTCAGGGGATACTAATCGTCAGACAGACTGCCCGGCGTATCCAGGTAACCTTCCCGCAACAAGTAGAGATAGATATCCTGCGCCGCCTCCATGGGCGTCAGCCCCTCGGTATCCACGCGTAATTCCGGTTGTTCGGGAATCTCGTAAGGATCACTGATACCGGTAAATTCCGGGATTTCGCCGCGACGTGCCCTAGCGTATAGACCTTTACGGTCACGAGCTTCACACGCTTCCAGCGACGTCGCCACGTGGATTTCGATGAAGGCGCCGTGCGGCTCGATCATTTCCCGCACCGAGCGGCGCATGGCTGTGTAGGGTGCAATCGGTGCACAGATGGCCACGCCGGCATTCTTGGTGATTTCGCTGGCTACGAAGCCGATGCGGT
>CAJXGK010000058.1 GCA_913053815.1 uncultured Rhodanobacteraceae bacterium | reverse complement strand
CCGGATACAGACGATGACGGAAGTTCGGTCCGGGGGCATCGGTGACAAAGGCAATGTAGTCGGGTTGCTCGGCGAGGCTGGCGCGCAACATGTTGGCCACGCCGAACAAGGCCCCGGTGGGTTCGCCCACGGCGTTGCTCAGGGGGGGCAGTGCATGGAAGGCGCGGTACAGATAGGACGATCCGTCGATCAGGATGAACTTGGACATGGGGTAGATTCTCGTATGCCACAGGATCGGGAGTGCGCTTCGTTGGCAGCGGCTTCACGTAGCGAACTTGCTAATGCGGGCCTAGCATAGCGAGGACTCGGTTCCCTGTATGGGTGATGATGACCAACCCGATGGGGGAGTCTTCCCAGACTCCGGGGCTTGGCTGAACACTTGCTTACGCAAAGGCGTGGATCGCCAAGCATTGGTGAGTACAGTTTGGCCAGGCGGCTGGTATGCTCAAACCTAGACCTCAGCCAAGGAGCATGTTATGCAGCACAGAATCCGAACCAGCCTGCTGGCGATCCCCACGCTGATGTTGGCATTCAGCGCTATGGCACAGAATGCGCCACCGCCTCCGGTCACTGTACCGCCGCCGCCGAATCTCGAATCGGTAGTGCCGCAATCCACTGTGTCGCCTGCGCCGCCACGTTCTGCTCCTTCCCATGGGAACAAGGTGATCGAACTGCCTGGGATGAAGCCGGAGGTGATTACCCACCATGAACATGGTGACAAGATCGAGGAGTACCGTGTTTCTGGAAGACTGGTGTTGATCCGGATTATTCCCCCTCACGGCCCCGTACAGACCTTCTATGCAAATTCACAAGGTCTGTTGCGGCCCAACTCGCGCGAAGGCCCGGTACTTCCTGTGTATTACACGCTGTACCAGTGGACCACGCATTGAACCGAGTTCGTCCTGGTGTTCCAACGCCATGCGATCGGTCTGCGGCGGTACTTCTGGTGAACACCTCGCTGAGGTCTTCATGGTGCTATCTTCTCAAAGGATTGGCGTCTCCGGAATTCCCTGGGCAGTTCAAACCCTTGGTTTCATCCCACTCGATATAGGAGTACCTGAGCATCTATGACTCAGATCGAAAGAGCATCCGTTTTCTATTCTGAATGTTTCTGAATGTTGCGATTAAAGTTCCTCAGTGGCTGTTATTTGGGCTCGGCGCATCAGCCAGGCCACCCCACGCAAATCGGCCAACCCAACCCACAGGCGATCCCATATGCCGTACTTGGAATGGCCACGGGTTCGAGGCCGATGATTGACCGGGACGCTCTGGGTCGCATAACCCGTACGGTGAATCAGCGCGGGTAGAAAGCGGTGCATGTGATCGAAGTAGGGCAGCCGCAGGAAAACCTCTCGTTCGAATAGCTTCAAGCCGCAGCCGGTATCAGGGGTGGCGTCCTTAAGCATGCGTGAGCGCACCGCATTGGCGATTCGTGAAGAAAGCTTTTTGGACCAGGTATCGCGCCGTTGGGTCCGCCAGCCCGCGATCATACGTACGTTGGCCGGGGCTTTTTGCCGGGCATCAAGTAGTTTCGGGATATCGGCTGGATCGTTCTGGCCGTCACCGTCCAGGGTGATAATCCAGCTACCGCGTGCCGTATGAATGCCATTCCAGATAGCGGTGCTTTGGCCGCAACGCTGCAGGTGACGCACGATACGTAACTCTGGAACCGCTGCGCGTATCTCCAGCAGCACTTGCAGGCTGTCATCTTCACTGTGGTCATCGACGTAGAGGATTTCGAAGCCCGTTGTGCCGCGTAGGACAGCGGTGATCTCAGTGATTAGGGGTAAAAGGTTGTCGCGCTCGTTGTAGATGGGTACGACCACGGACAATTCAATCATAGGGATTTCTAGAGATCGACTCGATACGGATGCGGGTACGCGGATCATTATCAAAACCAGCCCGGGTTCAGCTGCGCAGGTGTTCGAGTAGCCCATCCAGTTCGTCAAGGCTGTGGTAGTGGATGACAACTTTGCCACGCCCGCTGCGCCCAGGTTGCACCGACACACGGGTGGCCAGGTGTTCGGATAGCTCGCGCTCAAGCGTATCTAAATTGGGGTCACGATGCGGGTTTTTAGTGAGAGGGCCACTTTTAGACGCTTTGGCTTGACTTTGTCGTGCAGCAACTTCGAGTTCTCGTACCGACCAACCGGCATCGGCAGCGGTATGAGCCAAGGCAATAGCTGTAGGTACCGGTAAGGTGAGCAGGGCGCGGGCATGGCCCATGTCTAGGCGTCCGGTATCGAGTAGTTCACGAATGGGGTCCGGCAGATCGAGCAGGCGCAACAGATTGGAAACAGCAGCACGTGAACGGCCGACAGCGGCGGCGACTTGTTGGTGGGTCAGTTCAAATTCATCCAACAGCCGTTGCAGGGCCCGCGCTTCTTCGATGGGCGTGAGTTCCTCGCGTTGAATGTTCTCGATCAGAGACATGGCGAGTACCGCTTGGGGGTCCACGTCCCGGACCAGGGCAGGTAACTCGGTCAACCCGGCCAGCTGAGCAGCACGCCAGCGACGTTCGCCGGCGATGAGTTCGAAGCGGTTGTGGCCGATGGCGCGAACCACCACCGGTTGGATCAACCCCTGGGCACGGATCGACGCGGCTAACTCCTCCAGTCGCTCATCATCCATATGTTGGCGTGGCTGGTATTGTCCGGGCTGAATAGCCTGGATGCTCAGGTTGCGTAGTTGGTCTTCTTGCCCATTGCTCACCTCAGCAGATTCGCCGAGCAATGCGTCCAGACCACGTCCCAGACCTCGTTTCTTGGCTGTCATTGATGTCCCCTGGCGATTGGGATAATAGGTGTCAATTGGTTAGTAATCGGCTTCATGGCTTAACTCTTAGTTACCCCACCGGTAGCCATTTGCCGTTCACGACGGATCATTTCGCCGGCAAGTCCCAGGTAGGCAATGCCCCCCCGTGATTCGCGATCGTACAGGTTGATAGGTTTGCCATGGCTTGGCGCCTCCGCTAAACGCACATTGCGGGGAATTACGGTGCGTAGCAGACGATCACCGAAATGCTGACCCAGTTGTGCTGAGACATCGTTGGTGAGGTTATTGCGGACATCGTACATGGTGCGTAGCAAACCCTCGATTTGTAAATGGGGATTTAAGCGCCGTTGGACTGCTTCGATAGTGTTGCGCAAACTAGCCAGTCCCTCTAGAGCAAAGTACTCGCACTGGATTGGAATCAATACACCGTCAGCGGCGGTTAGTGCATTGAGGGTAAGCAGATGCAGACTGGGGGGGCAATCGATAAGAATCAGTTGATAGCGGTGGGCAACTTTCCGAAGTTGTACCTTAAGGCATGACTCACGGGTCATTGTATCCATCATCTTGAGTTCGGCAGCGGTAAGATCCTCGCTTCCCGGCAGCAGATCGAAGCCGGCTTCCACAGGAATAATGGCCTGCTCAATCGGCGCTTCTTCCAGCAGCACTTCACAGCCACCCGGCTTGGCCGCATGTTTGTCGATGCCGGAAGCCATGGTGGCATTACCCTGTGGATCGAGATCCACCAGCAATACCCGCCGTTTAATCTCGGCTAGGGAGGCGGCTAGATTCACCGCAGTGGTGGTTTTGCCGACGCCGCCTTTCTGATTGGCTATGGCGATGATCCGCGTCATATCGTTAATTTTCCTGTCTGGGCGGACTTCTTAATTACCACTAGATGGCGCTCTGCGTCTAAGCTTGGCACATGTAGGCGATGAATGCCGTGGAGGTAAAACGGAGCAATATCCACCAGGCCACCGATTTCAACCGCTTTGCCCTGCATAGCTAACCAACGACCGGCTGGGGCCAGCAAATGGCCTCCCCAGGCAAGCATGGCGTCCAGACTTCCCAAGGCGCGAGTGGTGATGCAGTCATACTGGCCGTGCTGATCCTGGATGCGGCCCGGCACGATCTCGACCTGGGTTAACCTGAGTTCTCGCCGAACCATGCGCAGAAAACGTACTTTCTTGCCGTTGGCGTCGAGCAGACTAATGTGCAGGGAAGGTTGAGCGATAGCCAAGGGAATACCCGGGAGCCCGGCCCCACTGCCAAGATCGGCAAGGGTCTCGCCCTTGATCCAGGGTAGAATAGCCAGCGAATCGAGTAGATGCCGGACCACCATTTGCTCGGGCTGGCGAACGGCAGTGAGGTTGAAAGCAACGTTCCAGCGCGCAAGCAGCGCGAGATAGGTGAGCAGACTTGCCCGTGTCTGCGCCGACAGAGCTAAGCCCAGGTGGTCAAGTCCTTGCTCCAGCTGGGTATCGAGCGAATTTTTGGCCAGCATACAGCGATCCTGCGGCCTGTTCATGATCGAGTCATGTAGTATCGGTGTCTGGGCCGCGAAATGCCAGTGTAGAGAACGGATCAGTTTGAAGAGGATTCGACCCGAATCACCCGCAAGCCACGCTCGGTATAGCGTGCATTCAAGACCCCTTTCAGGTTCTCAAGGCTTGCTGGGGACATTTTATCGATGGACTTGAGTAGGTCCTGGGCTTCGTTGCCAAGCAGTGCCTCGGCTTGGTCGATCAAGCCATCGGCTTGGATGGGGTCAATGACCTGCCAATACAAGCGTACCGACTGGCCTTCCCCTTGGAGTTCGAGAATGCGACCGGTAAGACTGATCTTGTGCCGTACCCGTTCCACTAAAGGTAAAACCAGATGGGTGCCCTCGCGTAGTAGGCGAGCCCGTCCGTTGGCGCGCTGCAGGGTATAGACCATGCCTACAGGAATATGTTTGACTGAAAATACGATTAGCAATAAAGCCAAGCTCAGCAGTGCAATGAAGACCATGGTCATGCTTGAGTGACAGTAAGTTAAGAAGGATCGCTCACTTGGGCGAAATAAAAGCGACCGTAGGTATCGGCAGCATTGGCTGTTAACTTTAACCTAACAAGCTGCATAGTACCTGAATAAAACTCCAAAACACTGTGTTGCTGCCCAGATAACGCATGATATTGCGATGCTGATCACGGGGGGCTCATAAAATCTGTCTGGGGGGCATCATTCCGTTCTTCTCAAGGGGCCATAACTTGGGTGGTTGGACGCCGGGCTTCTGCTGGCATAGGGGCGGGTACAATGCTAGGTGTTTCCTTGGTGAGAGTTGTGATGTCCTTTCCTGCCACCCGTATGCGGCGTATGCGCCGGGCCGCATTTTCCCGTGATTTGATGCGTGAGACGGTTCTGACTGCGGCGGATCTAATCCTGCCGGTTTTCGTCTGCACCGGGCAGGGGGTTTCCCAGCCGGTAGCCTCTCTGCCGGGAGTTGAGCGTTTGAGTATCGATCGGTTACTGCATCTTGGCGAACAGGCGTTGCGTCTTGGCATCCCGGCGTTGGCCCTGTTTCCAGTCGTTGATGTCGCCGACAAGAGTGAGGATGCTCGTGAAGCTTACAATCCAGATGGTTTGTTACCGCGTTCGATACGAGCTCTGAAAGAACATCTACCCGAGCTGGGGCTGATAGGTGATGTGGCCTTGGATCCCTACACCACGCACGGTCAGGACGGGCTGATTGATGCCGACGGCTATGTACTTAATGACGAAACGGTTGAGGTGTTGATCAGGCAGTCGTTGGCTCAAGCGCAGGCTGGAATCGATTTTGTGGCCCCCTCGGACATGATGGATGGCCGTATTGGCCAAATCCGTGAGGCACTGGAGAGCGAAGGCCTGATCCAGACCCGGATTCTCGCTTATTCGGCCAAATACGCGTCCAGTTTCTATGGCCCGTTTCGTGATGCGGTCGGCTCGTCCGCCAGCCTGGGCCAGGGTGACAAGCATACTTATCAGATGGATATCGCCAATGGCGACGAGGAATTGCGGGAGATCGAGCTTGACCTCGCAGAGGGGGCGGATGTGGTGATGGTCAAGCCGGGCCTACCTTATCTGGATATCGTGTATCGGGTGAAACAGCGTTTTGGGGTACCCACCTTTGTCTATCAGGTCAGTGGTGAGTACGCGATGCTGAAGGCCGCGGCGGCGCAAGGCTGGTTGGATGAAAGGGCCTGCGTGATGGAGACCTTGGTGAGCATTAAACGGGCGGGTGCGGATGCGGTGCTGACCTATTTTGCCCTTGATGCGGCGCGCTGGTTACGCGAAAGCTGAGTGCTGGCATGACATAATCGTGGCGTACCTGGAGAGCGCCGCATGCACACCCCGGATTTTCTTGCTGCGACACTGTTGTTCCTGCTGGCCATTGTGATTGCGGTACCGTTGGCCACCCGGCTACGGTTGAGCTCGGTATTGGGTTATTTGCTTGCGGGGATGGCTATCGGCCCCTACGGCTTGGGCTTACTCACCCGCAGTGGGGTGATCCAGTCTCTGGCCGAATTAGGGGTGGTGCTGCTACTTTTCCTGATTGGTCTGGAACTTTCCCCGCAACGTTTATGGATGATGCGCAGGCAGGTCTTCGGGATGGGGCTGGCCCAGGTTGTGCTGTCCTCATTGTTGCTTGGACTGGCCGGCTATTACGGCTTGGGTTTAGGTGCCGAGGCGGCAACAGTGATCGGCATTGCCCTGGCCTTGTCCTCCACCGCTTTTGGGGTGCAACTGTTGGCCGAGCGCAAGGATCTTGGAACCCGCTATGGTCGGCTTACCTTGGCGGTACTGCTGTTCCAGGATTTAGCGGTAATCCCCTTGCTTGCGGTGGTACCCATGCTGGCGCTGGGGCTGCAGCCGTCGGGCTTCGACCTGCTTAATTTACTGCGGGTAGTGGGGATCATTGCGCTGGTCATTTTGGCTGGACGATTTCTGTTGCAACCCCTGTTCCGAATGGTCGCTAGGACCCGTTTGCCCGACGTGTCCACGGCGACGGCCCTGCTACTCGCCTTCGGTATGGCCTGGTTGGTCGGTTTAGCCGGGGTGTCCATGTCACTGGGGGCGTTTCTGGCGGGTATGTTGCTCGCCGATAGTGCCTACCGGCATGAGATTCAGTCACATATCCAGCCGTTCAAGGGCCTATTGCTGGGCTTGTTTTTCGTTGCGGTGGGGATGTCTGTGGATCTCCGCTTGATCTGGATGGAACCTGTCTTGATATTGGGGCTGGTACTAGGGTTACTGGTCGTGAAAGCGCCGATACTCGCCCTGATTGGACGTTATTTGGGTGGTCTGGATATCATCGAGACATCGCGGTTTACGGGTTTGCTGGCGTCGGGGGGTGAATTTGCCTTCGTGATCCTGGTTCAAGCGCATCAAGTAAACCTGATCGAACCAGCGATGCATGCTCAGCTGTTGTTAGCGATTACCTTGAGCATGGCTTTGACGCCTCTTCTGGCAGGATTGGTTCCGCGCTTGTGCCTGCTGCTGTGGCAACCCGCAGCGGAATTGCCGCCGTATGATTCCCTGGATTCCCCGGAGACCCCTTCGCGGGTCATCCTCGCCGGCTATGGCCGCGTTGGGCAAATTGTGGCGCGGGTGCTGCATGCACGGGGCATTCCCTACACGGCACTGGAACATTCAATCGAGCAGGTCGAACTCTCGCGGCGTTTCGCCGGCGCGCGCATTTTCTTTGGTGATCCTTCGCGTCCCGAGTTATTGCAGGCGGCGCACATCGATCAGGCCGAGGTATTTGTATTGGCTACTGATGATCCGGAAACCAATTTGCGGACTGCGCAGCTAGTTCGACGCCTATATCCGCACCTACAGGTAGTGGCGCGGGCTCGCAATCGCCAGCATGCCTTTCGCTTGCTGGCGTTGCAGCCCGACACGGTAGTGCGGGAGACTTTTCACTCCAGTCTGGTCATGGCCCAGCGCGTACTGGAACTGCTGGGTATCGACCCGGCGATTGCTGCGCAACACATCGAGCGCTTCCGCGAGCACGATGAGAAACTATTGCATGAGCAGTCGCTGTTGTATGACGACGAGGCCGCGTTAATCCAATCCCATCGTGAAGCTTTTGTCGAATTGGAAGCCCTGTTCAAGGAGGATCTCGAACAGCAGACGAGTCAGCGTTTGCCGGTAGAGGGGACCGACTCCGACTGACTGCAGATGTCGTTCATCCCTCCAACTCCCGGGCCAGATCCACATAGCCCAAACGGCGCGCTACATCAACCGGTCGTCGGCCCCAACTATCCAGAGCCTCCCGGGAGGCTCCTCGCGTGAGCAGCATCCGTGCTGGGGCCAGCAGAGCATGCAATGCGCAGGCATGCAAGGGGCTGACTCCCCGGTGATCTGCCGCACTAAGTAGCGCGCCGGCGGCGAGCAGACTGGGAAGTAAAGCCCCGATATGAGTGGCATCGCCATCTTGACCGGGTGGTGCGTGTGCGCCCAGCAGGAACAGCAGTGCGGTGGTGCCATGGGCATCGGCGTGACGTGGACTTGCTCCTGCCGTGAGCAGAACATCAAACACCCGGCGGGCGCGCAGACTGTTACCCTGATCATAGGCGTGGCGAGTAGCCATCATCAGGGCGTCTTGCCCGGCCTGGTTTACTGCGTGGACGTCGGCACCATGCTGCAGCAATAGTTCGATCATTTCATGGTTGCCGCGGGCTGCAGCAAAATGCAGGGCCGTGGCCTGGTCGGCAAGCCGTTGATCCGGCTGTGCACCCATATCCAGTAGACGCTGGGCTAAGTGAGGCTGGTTACCCAAGACGGTGGCCGCTAAACAGCTTACCCCATTGTTAGCAGCCAGCTTGTAGTCGGCACCAGCAGCCAGCAGGTATTCGGCAACCTCGTCATGTCCGGCTCCGCAGGCGTGGAGTAAGGCGCTGGCCCCTAGCGAATCACGGCTATCGGTATCGAAGCCGAGCTGTTGGAGGCATTTCACGGCGGCCAGATCCCCACTTTTTGCAGCCATCACCATGTCGATTGCTCGTAGCGGGCGTAGAGGTAGTGAGAAGTCACCGTCCCAGCGCAGCCAGTGCACCAGATCCCCTTCGCCGGTTGCCAGAGCCAGACCGAGCGGAGTTTCTCCGCAGTCATTCACGCATTCGGGATTACCCCCATGGACGATCAGGCGGCGCACTATTGTTGGGGTAAACGTGCTGGGACGTTCCAAAGCGTGGTGCAGGGCATTGCGCCCGCGCTGATCGCACTGATTGGGGTTTACCCCATAATCCAGCAGGGGTTCCAGCC